>JAAUPT010000198.1 GCA_012032965.1 Nitrospira sp. | reverse complement strand
CAAAGATCGGGCGGAGGCCGGCAAGGATCGGCTCAACCTTGTCCTCAGGCACGACCGTTAAGACCATCTCAAGGCTCTCCTGCTCACTGAACATGAAGTGCGCTTCCCGGACTCCATGATGTCCCTTTCCGGAATATTGCCGATGATGGTGTAGCCGCTCGCGTGGACATTGTCCAGCAACTCGATCACGAATGGGCGATGTTCCCCCGCGACAATGACACGAATCTCCTTCATCGGATGCAGCTTATCCCTCCCATCGATCCACTCCTTTCCGGCCTCCGGTTGTTACTGTCACGAAGTCAATGACTGCCCCAACACTTGTGGCACGATCCGAGCCCAGTCTCCGTTCGGTCGATATCGATACCAATCTTTATCCTCAGGGTCCAGCACGACCAGATGGACCCACTCGTTGTGATAGTAGTGCTGAAGAACATCATGTCTTGTGATGAGCTTCTCGATCCACTTGCGTGGGGCTTCGACAATCGTCAGCAGTCGCATCGGTTCATGGAACGGCATCTCGCCGTTCATGACCGTTTGTCTCGCCAATCCGAGTCGGAGATCGCTCCAAGGCCCGGACATGACGCCAAACCGTCCCACCACATTATGGTAGATTTTGCTGCCGCTTCCATAGACGTCGTTGTCGACCGCCGAAAAGTAGTGTTCCATATTGATCCATTGTGCCACAACCTGAGGGGCTGTGAGCAGCACTTCCAGCAGTCGATTGCTCGGATCTTCACGATAGTCGTACGAGTGCAGAAACACGCGTCCCCCCAGGTCCAGTCCCACGGTCAATTCACGACGCCCAATGATGAACGAAGTATTGTTTGAAAGACCCCACTCGGGTCTGACCTGACTCCAGTCGACGCTCCGCCTGTGAGCGTGTGCATGGGCCTTCCGCTCCGGGAGGGTCCGATGAACGTCGGGAAATCGTCGACATCGTTCCTGGCTCGTCAAGAGAGCAGTTTGTCTGAGGTCGTCTTGTAGTCGAGCCAGATCCGCCTGGTGAGTCGGCGGCACGTCTTCCAAGTCGAAGAGCTGCACCTCGTCGGTTGTTGTATTCATCTGTCCGGCAATGAAATGCGTATCTGATGGAATGTCGATACCGGTCTTCTTCAGCGCTCGCGCACTTTCGGACTATTTGCCATCATGGCCAACACACGGGCGTTGGGCTTCCCTTCATTTCCGCCGCAGGCGCCACAGTCGAGGGCGGACTCGTACGGATTATTGTCAGAGGTGCTGCCATGAGCACAGAAGAGGACGAGTCGTGCAAAGTTCTTGGTCAACCCCATCATGTGGAGGGCGGTGTCGACCGTAAGGACCTGCTCTTCGAAGATGAAACCGGTTCGGGTGATCCGTTCCTTATGCCGTGAAACGGCTCTTGCATTCAGATCGTACTGCCGCTGAAGCGTCTCGATACATTCGTTGACCATCTCCGGTGTCAGCCTCGCACGAGCAACCTCTTGGGTTAAGGTTGCCGAATGAGGATCTTCCCTCGCAGCCAGAGCGCGTTGACGCAAGGCATCGACAAGGGCAGGCGTAATCTTGGAAGGACGCAGCCCGAATCGCTCCTGCAGGGCTTTTCTGACCAGGGCCTGCTGTTCCGCCTCGAGCATCTCCGCAGTTTCGCCGGGTCCTAGTTTATCGACCGTGAGCGTGGTGGGTAGTGACGGGGCTGACAGTCGCCGGAACCACGAGATCACGCGTTGGTAGAGCGCGGGGATCAATGTTTTACCAAATATCGGAAGCCCGTAGAACCAGCCCAACGATTCCACCATGACATAGGGGGTCACCACATTCTCCTTCAAATCGTGAAGGAGGGTATGACCGGCATGTACCCATTTGGCGCGCACCTCGTGTTGCAAGACTTTATCGTCGAGGTAACTGCGAGGAATTTCACGGACTTCGTTCTTTGCCCGCATGATGACTGGAAACTGCTCTGTATCGTGTTCTTTTCCCCAGGCTCGGTAGCGGATGAACGCGGCAAAGAAGCCGGCAAAACCGTAGGTTTCATGTGGCCCTATCGATTCGAGATGCCGTCGAAATGGCTCGGAACGCACATCAATGCAGTAGACCGATTGTGAAGAAGGGCGGTCCACGAGCGGCCGTTCTGGGTCATAGGGTTGGGCGTGGAGTTGTCGCAGCAGGTGTTCCTGATAGCTGGTTTCCAATGCCTTCAGCCAAACCGGTCCATGGTCGGATTCGGGGAAAGCCTCGATCCAATCCACGAGTTGCTTCAGGTCCGTCGATGAGCACTTACCCAGTAGGCTTGGCTCGATCTCCAAAGATCTGACCAGTGCAAGAAGCTTCTTGGCAGCGCCTCGGAGTGCGGCCGTTTCCTGTCGAGGGACCACATCCAGTCTGTACCGGTCGAGCACGGCTTTCCAGCCCGAGCCCCTGCGATGAGCTAGTCGGTCAACTTCCTCGGCATAAAGGGCAGGCAAGCGCGCAGCCACTCGTTGCCGTCTCAGGTAATATTCCGCAGAATGGCGGTGCATGTAGTCCGTCACGGCGTCGAATCGGCCCTCGATACCGAGCAACTCTTGGCAGGCTTTCTGTACCAGCTCTCTGGCATACCACTGGCGAATGGCCAAGAATTTTACCAAACCGGCAGGATAGGCCTGCTGCCAGGGATAGTCACGTTCCTCTCCGCGCCACTTGATGAAGCCAGCCCATCCAGGCAGCGAAGTCAACTGTAACGACAGATAGTCCTGCCGAAGGTCGGCGGGGATTCCCATTGCATCCAAACTTTGAAGGAGCGCATCTTCCGGATAGTCGGGCAGTCGCGCGATCTTCTTACCGGCGTCTTTAATGTCACAGACCGACCATTCGTGGGATGCAAGGGCTTTCCAGGCTGCATACAGACCCTTATCGCGCTCCGGCATGGCCCACGTGGCATGGCCCTCATCAAGGAAGGCCTCGCACCATTGATCAATTGATCGTTGATTTGCTGAACGATCTGAGTGCCCAACGTATCATCACACCAGTGCGACAGGGTCAGCCATCGTCCTAACGATGCTTCGTCACGGCTCACCAGGGTGTCGATCCGCTCGGAGAGGTCGGGGAAAATGGTGACGGGCTTTAGCCGGGCGGCAAGATCGTCTATCAAGCGTCGCGAGGGGTTAGGCAGTTGGTCATCAAGCGGCTCAACGGCTGGACTACAGAGTCCCTCAGCCAGACAAGCGCGCAGGACGGTCGCGTGCGTAACAGTGTGAGTGCCGAGGAGAACAGACTTGTCGATGACAAGTGGCTTGAGCGCGTCATGAGATGCCTCGGTTGTATACGACCAGTTTTGAGGAACCTCCGATAGACGTCGCCAGGTAGATACCCGTTGCCACCGATGAACTGTTTTCCCCGCCGAACCGCCTCGTCGAACGAAAGGTATTCGATACCATGTAACGGATTGTGGTGGACGAAGGTGCGCATCGGCCAATATTGAGCGATGACTTCCCCTGCAAGACGGACGATTCCACGCAGTTCCATCCGCCGAGACTCAATGTCGAGGGGATGTTCTAATTCGGCCATGGAAACAACTCCCGGGATAGCGCAGTTTGTTCAAGAACAGCCTGCTCCGGTGCAAATAGGGCAGACGGGACCAATCCCAATGCCAAGAGAACCAGTACGACGATCAACAAGGAAGCCAGTTCTGGATTCAACAGATCGGTATGCCGCAAATCGGGTCGGCTCGCGCCGAACAACAACTGCTGCACCATCTGCATGATGTACCACGAGGCTGCAAGCCAGGCCGCGAGCGCGAGAAACAGACCGAAGACCGAGACTTGGGGCGAGGTCAGTAACAATCCCATGAAGCCCGCAAAGACGCCGAAAGGCGGAATTCCCATTGCGGCGAGGCCTAACAAGGAAAGCAACACAGCGTATTTTGGCATTGCTGCAGCCAAGCCGCTGATCGCTTGTGGGTCCACATCGTCGCCATATCGTGTGCGGATAACCTGCCAGGCGATCAAGAGTCCGCTGGTCGCAAGGCCTACCGCTCCGACCAGTAGCCCCCCTTGGGGCGTCGTCAATCCGGTAGTGGCGGCAAACCACCAGACAATCGAAAAGAAGGAAAGGCTACCATAGCCCAATACCAGGCGCACCCGCGATTGCGCCAGAGCTTTGATGCCGGCATAGAGGGCACCGAGCAGAGCCAAGGCCCTCACGGTCACCAAAACATCCTCAGGAAGTGTCGACAGGATCGTAGGAAGCTGATGGAAACCGATGATCGGCAGCAACAGAACGACGAACGAAGGCAGATTCCCTGGCAGGCGTGTGAGGGTCGTGAGGAAGCCCGCGTGAAAGGGAACCAGCGGCAGCAGCACAGCGCACGTCAGCAGCGCGGCGATGGATGCTACGGGTGGATCGGCGATCATCGAGATCCCAACACAAACCACACCCAGGACCAGCAAGCCGACACCCCACCACGATATCGGCCACAAAGCGGTGTAATGGCGATACAGCAGGACGATGATCACGATGAACAGTGTCATGAGGAAGAACGACCCTGACAGGCCATGACTGGTAAGCACACCAAGTCCTAAACCCAAACAGACCAACGTCATGATCCACGAGAGCCGGTGATCCTCCCGGAGTGGATGACCTAAGATCGATGTCAGGGCTGCGAGTGGCAGCAAGTACAGTGACAAACGCCCACTAGGCGGCGACGTAAGAAACCCGGCGATTCCCAGCATCGAAACCAGGCTGAGAAGTGACCAAGTCAGAGAGGATGTCCTCACGCGGTCGAGGTCTGGCCAGGAAGATCGGCTGACAAGCGCTCCCACGAGTGGGAGCCCAGCTAATA
>JAAUPT010000197.1 GCA_012032965.1 Nitrospira sp. | reverse complement strand
GGTACGTCGCAAGTCGCGCTGCGGCCTGGAGGTACGATTCGGCGGCACCGGCTTCATAGAGGTCAATCAGTCCTTCGGCTAAGTAGGCGTAGTCTTCAAGGTAGGCGTCGAGATGTGCGCGCTCGGCTCGTGAAGTGCGAAGTAACCGGCCATCTGGCTTGGCATGACTTCGCAGCAAGAAGTCGGCTGTTCGCGTGGCGCTTTCGAGATAGCGGGCCTCTCCGAAGACTCGCGCCGCCTCAGCCATGGCCGACAGCATCATGCCGTTCCATGCGGTGATTACTTTGTCATCCAGCCCCGGAGGGATGCGCTGACGTCGGGCTTCATAGAGCAATGGTTTTACACGGGAGGCGGTCTCCATCAACTCGTCCGGTGTGAGGTTGAGTTGTCTCGCCACTTCCTCGATGGGTTGTAGGCGATTCGGGATGCTCTTGTGTTCCCAATTGCCCGATGCCGTGATGTCGTAGAGCGCACAGACACGTCGGGTGTCCTCATCGTTCTTGAGGACGCCCCGTACTTCATCAGGCGTCCAGACGAAGAACTTTCCTTCGACCCCTTCGGAGTCGGCGTCGGTGGAGGAATAGATCCCCCTTTCTGGTCCGGTCATTTCCCGTCCGATATAGTCGAGGATCTCTGTCGCTACTTGTCGATAGAGTGGCTTCTTAGTAACTTGATAAGCCTCGACGTAGACGCGAGCGAGGAGCGCGTTGTCATAGAGCATTTTTTCAAAATGAGGAACGAGCCATCGCGCGTCGGTCGAATAGCGGGCAAAGCCACCACCGATGTGGTCATAGATTCCTCCGGCCGCCATCATATCGAGCGTCTTGGTGACCATTGCGAGTGTCCTGGGATTGCCTGAGCGTCGGTGACTCCGGAGCAAAAACGACAACCCCATGGCTGGAGGAAACTTCGGGGCTGTTCCGAATCCACCATGGACATCGTCGAATTCTTCTTGAAACTGATCCACGGCCTCTTGGAGGAGTGATTCACTGATTGAGATGGGGGAGGGGCTCTGGCGTGCTCCCTGCAATTGCTGGGTCAGTTCCTTTGCTTGGGCTTGAACTTCCGATGGGCGGGTCTCCCAATAGTCGGCAATTTTCTTGAGAACTGAGCCGAAGCCTGGGCGTCCCCATCGATCTTCAGGTGGGAAATACGTCCCGGCGAAAAAAGGCTCTTGATCCGGTGTTAAAAACACCGTCATCGGCCAGCCCCCTGCCCATGATTCATCGTGACCGTCGCGGCCATATAGATTTCGTCCAAATCGGGCCGTTCCTCACGATCAACTTTAATACAGATAAACCAGCGGTTCATGAGCTCGGCGATCGACTCGTTCTCAAAGGATTCCCGTTCCATGACATGGCACCAGTGGCAGGCGGAGTAGCCGATGGAGAGCAAGATGGGGCGATGCTTGTCTTTGGCCAACTGCAACGCTTCCGGCCCCCAGGGGTACCAGTCCACCGGGTTGTTGGCATGCTGGAGCAGGTAGGGGCTCGTTTCGTGGATGAGCCGATTGGGATTTCGATTTTCAGAAGGGGATGATGACGACATCCGATCACCCTAGCATCGCGTGGAGAACAGCGTCAATGCATAGCAGAACCAAAAAGCATCCTTGCAGGGTGAGGCTATGTAATTTTTCGCAGATGGTTGTTGTTGTGATAGGCTACGGATGAGCGACGTCTATGAGCGAGATCGGCCCCTATTCGAACTACCGATTGACGGTCCGTCTGGAACTGTCCAACACGCCTGGTATCTTTGCCAAGGTGGCGGCACTCCTCGCGGAGGAACAGGCGAATCTTGGAGCCGTTGATCTTGTCTCGGCGACGAAAACTCGCATGGTTCGCGATATCACCTTCGACGTTCAGAGCGAGGAGCATGGGGAGAAGGTCGTCGCTTGTCTCGGCGAGTTACCCGATGTCACCGTGCTGTCCGCGTCCGATCGAATTTTTCTCCTTCATCTTGGGGGAAAGATACGAGTCGGTAGCAAGTTTCCAATCAGTACGAGAAACGTCCTATCGATGGTCTATACCCCGGGCGTCGGTCGTGTGTCGCGAGCGATCGCCAGCGACAAGTCCAAGGTCTATACCTTTACGAGCAAGAGTAATAGCGTTGCCGTTGTGTCTGATGGATCTGCAGTGTTGGGATTGGGAACCTTGGACCGGAAGCATCGCTTCCAGTCTTGGAGGGCAAGGTCATGCTCTTCAAAGAACTCGCCGGAATCGACGCGTGGCCTATCTGTCTGAATAGCCAGGATCCGGATGAGATCGTGCGGATCGTCCAAGGAATCTCGCCAGGGTTCGGCGGAATCAACTTGGAGGACATCAGCGCGCCGCGCTGCTTTGAGATCGAGCAGAAACTAAAACAATCACTTGATATTCCTGTCATGCATGATGACCAGCACGGCACGGCGGTTGTTCTACTTGCCGCACTGACCAATGCCCTCAAGGTGACAGGAAAGCAGCTGGATCAAGTTCGCATCGTCGTCAATGGCCTGGGTGCCGCAGGTACGGCCTGTTGCCGCATCTTGCTGGCTGCCGGGGCGACTCATCTGCTGGGCTGTGACAAGGAGGGCATCATTCTCTACGGAGAAGCCGAGCAACTCCGCGCCTGCCGCACCGATCTTCGTGCCTGTTTGACTCGAGACCGCCCACGAGGGGAGTTGCGTGATGCGTTGAAAGGGGCTGATGTTTTTATCGGGCTTTCAATCGGTAATGTCCTTACAGCGGAAGTTCTCGACTCGATGGCGCAGGATCGAATCGTGTTTGCGCTGGCTAACCCAGATCCCGAAGTTTCGCCAGAGCTAGGACTGTCTCATGCTGCAATTTTTGCAACCGGGCGGTCGGATTATCCCAACCAGATCAACAATGCGCTGGCATTTCCTGGAATGTTCCGTGGTGCGCTGGACGTACAGGCCAGCGAGATCAACGAAACCATGAAGTTGGCTGCAGCCCAAGCCATCGCCCACGTGATTCCGGAAGGCACATTGAGCGAGGAGTACATCATTCCCAGTGTCTTTGACAAAGAAGTCGTCCCTCAAGTCGCACGAGCTGTCGCTGCTGCAGCCCGTGCGACCGGAGTCGCTAGAAGGCGGGCCAAACCAGACGATCCAGCCGAAGTCGAGTAAACCCTCCGCCGGTGACCTGTTCCCGCGGACCTGTTTTGTAGCCTTCAGACCGCAGGTGTGGCTGTGGTAGAATATACCCCCTCGGGAGTCAGAGGGGACCGATGCCATTTTCAACCGCAAAATTTCTGAAATTTCGGAGCGGGATGCACAAGCGCATTGGTTCCCTACGATCGAAAACCGAAGATAGTTTGGAATGTGCTGTTGAGACGATGATGGAAGAACGGGTGGATGGGTTTTTTCAGGTCGAACACGGACTGGAGGAAGTCATCAAGTCGCTGATCGAAATCGAGGAAGAACTGGAGGTTGTTCGAGACCTGAGCGGCGCCATGCGGCTCGAGTCCCGGCTGGAGTTCGTGGAGGATCGTTGGGACGAGTTCGATAGCGAAATTCGGGAACGCCCGCGACGCCGGCGGAAACGGGTCAGTCTTGCGGATATGCTCAAAGCCGCCAGTGGAAGCGGAAGCCTCTCAGAGAATCCGACCACGGTGAATAACGCGGTGGATGCCTATGCCATCATGGGCGTGGAGTTCGGCAGTTCGCTCGCCGACGTCACCGCAGCTTTCCGAACCAAAGCCAAACAGCTCCATCCTGATTCAAACAACGGCGACCGGAGTTCAGAGCCTGAACTCCGCCGGATGCTGGAAGCCTATCAATTTCTCAAGGAATACCTCAGCCTCAGCAATACGGAGCCGATGCGGCCTCCAGATCGACCCTATACTCCCTCTGAGTGACAAGCCTGTGACGCTATCCACTCCACATCGCTACATCACCAGCGCCACGAGCTCGGCGAGTTGTGCGAACAATTGAAAGATAGCCCACGTTTGGCATTGGATACGGAGTTTGTGGGCGAAGACAGCTTCGTGCCGAAGCTCGAACTCATTCAAGTCGCGACGGAGCGCACCGCAGCCGTTATCGATTTTCCAGCTGTCCAATCGAATGGAACGCTGGATACGTTCTGGGAGATCGTGTGTGATCCGGTGGTCGAAAAAGTGGTGCACGCGGGTCGGCAAGACCTCGACCTGTTCGCGGTCCATGCCGGGCAAATCCCCAAACCCTTCTTCGATACCCAGATCGCTGCGGCGATGCTGGGGTTTGCTCTCAGGTCGCCTATGCCAATCTCGTCCAGCGAGTGCATGGGACAAGGTTGGATAAGGCGCATACCTTTACAAATTGGAGTGCCCGCCCGCTGTCTCACGAGCAACTGGCCTATGCGCTGGAGGATGTGACCTTTCTCTTGGCGATTCATGACCATTTGCACAGCCGGTTGTCGAAGCTTGGACGGTTACCATGGGCGCACGAAGAGTTTGCCCGTCTCGAAGGGGTGGTCGGCGAGGCTCGGCGCGAACCGCAAGAACGCTATCAACGTATACGAGGATGGGATCAGCTCAAGCCGAAGTCGGCCGCAATCCTTCGTGAACTCGCGGCCTGGCGTGAAGGGGAAGCGAAACGTCGAAATGTGCCTCGCAGTCGGGTCGTCCGGGATGAAGTCCTGCTCCAGCTGGCGCGGCATCCCCCACGACAGATGGACGAGTTACGAAAAGTCAGAGGCCTCCATAACTCAGAGGCGGATCGCAACGGAGAGATTCTGCTAAGGCACAATCCAAGCGGCCCTTGCGCTCCCTCCTTCCGCTTGGCCTGTTCTCTCGAAAGAGCGCAAACCAGAACCGGAGTCCACTGGACTCGT
>JAAUPT010000196.1 GCA_012032965.1 Nitrospira sp. | reverse complement strand
AAGGCCCACTTCTCGCTCATGTCTTGGGGGTTGCGGGAATGGATGGGGAAGGGTTGGAGGGGGTCGAGTATCGCTACGAATCCTACTTACGCGGCGAGAAGCGGATGATGGTGTTGCAGCAAGACGCTTTGGGCCGTACTGTCTTCCCCAAGAGCTTGGCGGAGAGGAGTCCCGTGTCTGGTCATCAACTCGCGCTCACGATTGATGAGGTCGTCCAATATATAGCGGAAAAAGAGCTGGAAGCCGCTGTTAGCCAGGCTCAGGCCAAATCTGGATCAGTGATTGTGCTTGACCCCCAGAGTGGAGCGGTGTTGGCGATGGCGGTCAGCCCACCATTGATCCGAATGCCTTATCGGTTCTGAAGAAGGGGCGCTTGCAAAACACGGCTATCACGGATGCCTATGAACCAGGATCCACTATGAAGGCCATGGTCGCTGCGGCGGCTATTGAAGAGGGGGCGATGAAGCCGACGACGATGGTGTTTGGAGAGCATGGCCGCATGACCATTGCGAACACCGTGATTCACGATCATGAAAAGTTGGGATGGATGTCCTTTGCGCAGGTCATTCAGAAGTCCAGTAACATCGGGGCGGCTAAGACCGGTATGGCATTGGGGGGGCAGCGACTCTATCGTTATCTCGATGCATTCGGCTTTGGCCAGCGAACCGAGATTGATCTTCCGGGGGAAGGGGTGGGGCTCGTCAAGAATCCAAAAGCCTGGGGACGCCGTTCCCTTGCTTCGATTTCAATGGGGCAAGAAATAGGGGTGACGCCCATTCAGATGGTGTCCGCGTTTGCAGCCCTGGCTAACGAGGGGATATTGATGAAGCCGTACGTGGTGTCTGAAATCCGAGATGCTGATGGTCATCTGTTGAAGCGGGTAGCTCCTCAGGTTAAACGGCGCGTCATTTCTCCAGAAACTGCCCGTAGTGTCACAAGGATTCTTGAAGGTGTTGTCACGCACGGCACTGGTACAAGGGCGGCCATTCCTGGATTTCGCGTGGCCGGTAAAACTGGCACGGCCCAACAGATCGATCTGAAGACTCACCGCTATTCGAGTTCGCGGTTTATAACGTCCTTTGTGGGCTATGCCCCGGCGGACAACCCGCGCCTCGCCATGATCGTGATCATCGACGGACCTAAAGATAAGAGAGCATCGGGAGGGAGTCTGGCTGCCCCGGTATTTAGCAGTATCGGCGAGCAGGTGTTAAGTTACTTGAATGTATCAACGGATAGGCCGGTCACGCTGGCGATGGCAATGCCAAACTTCTGATCCCACGTTGTCAATGTCGATGACCTTCGCAACCATGCTTCACGCGCTCGACGGACATGTGAGGGTTCTGGAGCGACATGGAGATCTCGAGCTCTCTGTGAATGCCATCACCGATGATTCCCGGACTGTCTCGCCGCGAAGTGTATTTGTGGCTGTGAAAGGTGAGCGCGTTGATGGGCACCACTTCATTTCAGCGGCACTGAAGGGAGGAGCGGGTGCATTGGTTGTGCAGGAACCGGCGAATGAGGTCTCCCTTCCGCTCGTCAGAGTGGACGATTCAAGGAAGGCGCTCGGACTGCTAGGGAGTCGGTTTTACGGCGACCGTCTGGTCGGATTCGCATGGTTGGTGTAACGGGGACGAACGGTAAAACTACCACAACCTATGTCTGCAAGGCGCTCTTAGAGGGACTGGGTCAGCAAGTGGGGTTGATCGGAACAGTGGCCTATCAAATCGGCTCGACTACGATGCTGGCAGCACATACGACTCCCGGTGCTCTGGAATTACAGCGGTTACTGGCCCAAATGGTTACCGCCGAGTGTGCCACTGCGGTGATGGAGGTGTCTTCACATGCCTTGGCGCAGGATCGCACAAGCGGATGTGAATACGATGTGGCGGTCTTTTCAAATCTCACCCAGGATCACCTCGATTTTCATAAGACAATGGAGGAGTACTTTCACGCAAAGTTACGATTGTTTACGGGGTTGGTGGGAGGACGTAAAGCGAACAAGCGGGCGATCGTCAACATTGATGACCCGTATGGACGTCGGATTGCTGAATGTAGTCCTGCTCCTGTTTGGACTTATGCGTTGAAGGCCAGGGCGGATCTTCGTGCCGAAGAAGTGCGTTTGTCGAATCAAGGAACGACCTTTACGGCGGCCACTCCTGTTGGAAGCTTTTTCGTCGAGAGCCACCTTGTGGGTGAGCACAATGTCTACAATTTGTTAGCTGCCATTGGGGTTGCCCTTCATGAAGGAGCGACTTCTGACCATATTCGTCAAGCGGTGGGGAAAGTGCTCAACGTGCCAGGTCGATTCGAGCGCGTCATGGCGGGACAGCCGTTTACCGTGGTCGTGGATTACGCACATACGGAAGATGCCCTAGTTCGCTTGTTGACTGCAGCAGAAGCTCTGAAAGTAGGTCGGATCATCACGGTGTTCGGGTGTGGGGGAGATCGTGACCGGGGAAAGCGACCGAAGATGGGAGCTGCGGCGGTCCGCCATAGTGACGTTGTCATATTGACCTCCGACAACCCCAGAACTGAGGACCCTCATGCCATTCTCGACCAGGTAGAAGGTGGAGTGGTTGAAGCGTTACAACAGCGGCCACACGTGCAGTACCGAAAAATAGCTGATCGGCGGCAAGCGATTGAAGAAGCGGTGAGAGAGGCTCGTAGTGCGGACATGGTATTGATCGCCGGCAAGGGGCACGAAGACTACCAAATTGTTGGGACGGAGAAGCTCCATTTCGATGATCGTGAAGTGGCACGCAGTGCGATTCAGCGACTCAGAAGCCGGGTGTAATTTAGGGCTAGAAGGGTTAGCTCGTACAGGGAAGTAATCAGATGGCGTTGTTTACCGTCGCAGAATTGCGGGAAGTCCTCAGTACTCGAGTGTTGGCTGGTGACATGGCTGAATGGACCAAGCAGCCTATCCGTCACATTAGTCTGGATACCAGGACTCTTCGACGGGGTGATCTCTTTCTGGCTATAAGGGGAGAGTCGATTCGATGGACATGACTTTATGGCGATGGCACTGTCGCGCGGGGCAGTAGGGGCGATCGTTCTCGATTCATATGATGTGACCAGGCTGTCTCTGAGGCGGATCGTGAAGCGAAGGGTGCCGTTTATTCTCGGTGTGCGAGATCCCTTGTGGTCCTACCAGCAGCTGGCGGCATATCATCGAAGCAAGTTTCGCATTCCCGTCGTGGCCGTCACGGGAAGTAATGGAAAGACGACGACGAAGGAAATGGTCGCGAGTGTGATGGCGCAGCGCTGGAAAACCCTCAAGACGGAAGGCAATCTGAACAACCGGTTGGGAGTTCCGCAAACGCTCTTCCGTTTCAATAGGGGGCATGAGGGAGCGGTCATTGAGATGGGAGTGGACAATCTCGGCCAAACTTCCAACCTGTGTGAGATAGCTCGGCCGACGATGGGCATCATCACCAATATCGGGCCGGATCATCTGGAGTTTTTGGGAACATGGACGCCTCTGCTCAGGCCAAGGCCGAATTGCTCGACTTTCTTCCAGTGGATGGGACGGCGATTCTCAACGCCGATGATTCGTACTTTGACTATCTCGCCGCGAGAGCTCAATGTCGAGTGGTGACTTTTGGATTTTCAGCGAAAGCCGATGTTCGCGGGACGAATGTAAAGTCCGATGGACGAAATGGGACGATTTTTCATCTTCAGCTTCCAGGGAAGATTCGCCCCACGATCGTTCATCTTCGAGCCCAAGGGGCCCACAACGTCACCAATGCGCTCGCTGCGGGAGCGATCGGTGCAGTGCTGGGCTTGCCAGGAGCCGTGATCGCTCAAGGGCTATTGCGGTTCCGACCTGCGGCTATGCGGTCTCAGGTTCTGGTCAGCCACGGCGTCAAGCTGATCATCGATTGTTACAATGCAAACCCGGCATCTATGAAAGCGGCTGTGGAGCTCTTGGCGCAAGCAGGCGAGAACCGGAGAACGATTGCGGTGTTGGGGGATATGCTAGAGCTTGGGCCGAATGCCGCTCAGATGCATGAAGAGATCGGCAGATTTGTAGCACATCATAATATCGACCAATTGGTCGCCTGCGGCATCTTAGGGCGCAATCTTGCGCAGGGGGCCAAGCAAGGCGGGATTGGATCGTGCGCGCATTGCCGAGGTGCCGGACGCTCAAGCCGCCGTCGCCGCCGTGAAAACCATCGTCAAACCTGGTGATGTTGTGCTGATCAAAGCGTCTCGCGGGATGCGATTAGAGCTTGTGGCAGACGCGCTTCAGGGAGTTAAGCGCACGGTAAAGAAAGCCTCATAGGAACGCCCACGTTATGTTGTATGTCTGGCTATATCCGTTCCATACGGAATTCTCTTTTCTGAATGTCTTTCGCTATCAGAGCTTTCGCATCATCTACGCCGCTGTGACTGCATTTCTGATCGCATTTGTGCTTGCGCCGTGGGTGATCCGAAAGCTCCAAGAATTAAGTTGGGTCAACAGGTGAGGGACGACGGGCCAAAGCAACATTTGGCTAAGAGTGGAACGCCCACAATGGGTGGGATTCTCATTATCTTTGCTGTCACGCTCTCGACATTGCTGTGGGCTGATATCTCACGTCCGCATATCTGGCTGGTCCTTGTGGCAACGCTGGGGTTTTGCGCCATCGGTTTTGTGGATGACTACCTCAAATTCATTAAAGCTCGGTCGAAGGGACTATCCGCATCGCAAAAGTTCGCAGCGCAAGTAGCCGTTGCTCTTGTGATTGCGCTGACATTATACGCGTTACCTGGGTACGATACGAAACTCAGCGTGCCATTTTTCAAGAATTTCATGCCGGATTTGGGGTG
>JAAUPT010000195.1 GCA_012032965.1 Nitrospira sp. | reverse complement strand
CGTGGCCGCGAGCTTATGAGTCCTCTTGTCTCCTTCCGACAAGTTTCGGCTCGCATCGGTCAGAAAAATATTCTGTTTGATCTCAGTTTCGATGTCGAAGCCGGAGAAACCCTGGTACTTCTGGGTCGTAGTGGATCGGGCAAGACCACCGCCTTGAAAATCGTGAATGGTCTGCTCCTGCCAAGTGCCGGTGAAGTTTCGATAGAGGGTGTCTCCACGACCGCCTGGGATCTGATCCGACTCAGACGGCGGATTGGGTACGTGATCCAGGATGCGGGCCTCTTTCCGCATTTCACGGTGGCCGCCAATGTCGGACTGGTTCCCCGTCTGGAGGGTTGGCAGTCCCGCGATATCGACGCCCGCGTACAGGATTTGTTGACTCAGGTCGGGCTTCCTCCGGCACAGTTCGCCACACGCTATCCCCGCGAGCTGTCCGGTGGTCAACGTCAGCGGGTAGGGGTCGCCCGCGCGCTCGCGGCGGATCCGCCGTTGTTGTTGTTGGACGAACCGTTTGGTGCGCTTGATCCGGTGACCCGCGTGGAACTGCAGCAGCAGTTTCTCGACCTGCGCGAGAGCCTTAACAAGACGGCTATACTCGTCACCCATGATGTCCGAGAAGCATTGGTACTCGGCACCCGCATCGGGGTGCTTCACAATGGTCGGTTGGTCTTTCTGGGTACACGCTCCGAGTTTCTCGAGGCCAGGGACCAGGAAGTGCGGGCCTTCCATATGTGCCTCGAGGAGAAGTGGAAGGAGACGATCTGATGTCTTCAGGGTTGGCGCATGATATTCTCGATTTGACGCTGGAACACCTATTTCTGGTGAGTCTCTCCATGACGATTGCCGCCGCGCTGGCTATTCCGGCGGGCATTGTGCTCACCCGGCGCACCTTCCTTCAACCGTGGGTGTTGGGGTTTGCGAATATTATGCAAACCGTGCCGAGTCTGGCGCTCTTTGGGTTTCTGATTCCGCTTCCCTTTTTTGGCGGGATCGGCAAGCACACGGCGATTGTCGCGCTCGTGCTGTACGCGCTCTTGCCGATTCTGCGAAATACCCTCACCGGCATTCTGAATGTGGACCCGGCTGTGCGTGAGTCGGCGATCGCCATGGGCATGACGGGCCGGCAACTTCTCTGGGAGGTCGAACTCCCGTTAGCGACCAGAACGATTTTGACCGGCCTGCGGATCGCGACCGTGACGACAATCGGAACGGCGACGATCGCCGCGGCCATTGGCGGCGGTGGGCTCGGTGTGTTTATCTTTCGTGGCCTGGCCTCCGTCAATACGACGCTGCTTCTGGCCGGGGCGGTTCCAGCTGCCATGATTGCGATGGCGGCCGATCGAGGACTCGGATGGGTCGAACACAAATTATCGCCTGTTTGATTGTTGGATTATGGGCGAGCGGGATCGTCGGCTGTACCAAGGAACGACCGATCACGGTCGGCTCGAAGAATTTCACCGAGCAGGTGATCCTCGGTGAGATCGTGGCCCAGCATCTGGAACATCGGCTCGGCCGTCATGTGGATCGTAAACTCGACTTGGGTGGGACGATGTTGGCGCATCAAGCGCTTGTGAACGGAGACATCGACCTCTATCCTGAGTACACGGGGACTGCGCTGGCGACCGTCTTGAAGTTACCGCCCGCTCACGATCCGGTTGCTGCGTTGGCCCTCGTCCGAGCCGAATATCAGGCGCGGTTCAGCGTGGAATGGATGGATCCGTTAGGCTTCAATAACACATTCGCAATGGTGATCCGCGGAGACGATGCCCGGAAAAGCAAGATTGCCACCTTGAGCGAGGCGGCGCGGTATGCTCCGGGTTGGAACCTCGGTGTCGGGTACGAATTCCAGCAGCGACCGGACGGACTCGCTGGGTTACTGAAGACCTACAATCTTCCCATCCTAGGATCTCCTACGACCATGGACCTCGGCTTGCTGTACAAGGCACTCGAGCAACGACAAGTGAGTATGGTGGCTGGGAATGCCACCGATGGCCAGTTGTCGGTTCTAGATGTGCTGGTCCTCCTGGATGACCAGCACTATTTCCCTCCGTACGACTGTGTCTTGGCCGTGCGGAGCGAAATTGTGAAGGACAACCCGCCCTTGCGGATTGCTCTCGCCGAACTGGCAGGACAGTTCACAGACCTGACGATGCGCAAGTTGAACTATCAGGTGGACGGGGCACATCGTCCAGCCCGGGAGGTCGCTGAACAGTTCCTTCGGGACGCCGGGCTCCATCGCTAATCGGCGATCAGAAGGTTCTCGGCAAACGCCCATTCGGTATCCACCCATTGTGCTTCGCACAGGAATCCCGTGCGTCGAGCGATTCCAGGAATCTCCTCGACGCGGAACTTGTGGCACGCTTCCGTCCAGATCGTTTCCCCTTCTCTGAAGGTACAGGTGAAATCCGCGGCCCGAATCGACACGGTCTGCCTCCGTGTCGAGCGGAGGTGCATTTCGATGCGACAGTCTATTTCCTGATACCGGATGTGGTGTTCGAAGTGCCGAAGGACAAAGTCTCCCCCGAGTTCTCGATTGATCCGGGCAAGTAGATTCATATTGAAGGCGGCGGTCACTCCGGTCGGGTCATCGTAGGCCAATAGCATGTCATGGACTGCTTTCTCCACGTCCACTCCCAGTAGAAGGGCGTCGCCGGGCCGTAGATGCCGACGAATATCCTGCAGAAACTTCTCCGCGGCCGCTGGATTAAAGTTGCCGATGGTGCTTCCCAGGAACAATACCAGAAGGACCTGGTTTGGCCGGCGACGAGTCGCTGCTTCTTGAAGCCCTTCCAGATACGATGTCTCTAGTCCGACGATGCTGAGTGCGCCGATGTGTCCCAATTCTTGGTGACATTTGATGAGGGCCGCAGCGGATATGTCGATGGGGAAATAGGCCACCGACTCTCGATGGGCGAGGGCTTCCAATATCCAGCGGGTCTTTCGGCCGCTGCCGCTCCCCAGCTCGACCACTGCCACGGGAGGCGGAAGATGTCCGAGCATGTCTCCGGCATGGCGGCGGAGGAGGCGTTCCTCGGCACGGGTCAGCCCATATTCGGGTAGGAGCGTGATCGCTTCAAAGAGCGCCGTTCCCAACTCATCGTACAGGTATGCCGAAGGTAGTTCGCGTTGGCCCACCTTCCTGAGGCTGTTGCCCACTGCGACGGCGAATTCTCCGACGGCGTCGGTTTGTTCAGTGTAAGTGAGCTTCATGTTACTCCTCCACGCAGCGAAATCCGGCATAAACATCGGGTAGTTGGGCCGGAACCAGTTGCGAAATGATCGGCGCAGCAATCCGACGTCTGTCCGCGAGGACGCTCCTTTGAGCACGTAATGATCGCCATCAAAGAAGCGTGCTGAGTATCCCGGATAGAAGGGGAAAGACTGGAATCCGGGAAAAGGCTGGAAGACCGTCGACGTCCACTCCCATCCGTTACCGACCAGTTGAGAAATTCCGAAGGCGCTGTCTCCGAGCGGGGTCGCGGTCACGGGAATAGGATCCCATCGGGTCCCGTTGAAATTTCCCCGTCGGGTGTCCGGCACGTCATCGCCCCAGGGATAGGCTCGTTCTTCTTCGCCGTCCGGTGTCCCATATGCTGCCCGATGAAATTCTGCTTCGGTGGGCAGCCTTTTTCCGGTCCAAGTTGCAAAGGCGCTCGCCTCCTGATGGCTAACATAGACCGGCCAATCCATCGGTAACGGCACTTCTTCCGACATGGCTCGCCACCACCACTGGCCTTCACGCCGCGTCCAGAAGTGCGGCGGCGTTGCACCGGCTCGAACGAATTCGAGATACTCTCCATTCGTGACCTTGTACTTGCTTATGGAAAACGCAGAGACAGAGACTTCGTGGCCATCAAATTCGTTGTCCCATCCAAAATGATATTGGTCATCGAGGTGCCTGCGTCGTTGACCTAAGGTGACCTTCCCGCCTGGAATTTCAATGGCCGTGGGAACGGGAATTGGGCTAGGTGGAAGCGGTGCGACCGGCGGAATATCCTTCTGTGTGGTTGACAGGTGATGGAGAAGATAGGTAAAGGTCTCGGCATGCATCAACCGGTGCTCGAGCGCAACAGAGAGCACCTGCTTCGGTACCTGATTCGAGAGATCATCCAGGGTCTGCCGAACCTGTTGATTATAACGGTGCACCTCTGCTTTCTCCGGCCAATCCGAGTGCCGGTCCTGTGGGAGCTGCCCAGGCTCCGGATCAATCCCGAACGCAAACAGTCTGTCGAATTCCTGATGGAATGATGGCAATTCCATGGTTTGGCTCAGGAGATTCCAGTCAAACGCTTCGAGATGGCCGAAATAGAA
Source organism: Nitrospira sp. (assembly GCA_012032965.1). Classification (GTDB taxonomy): domain Bacteria; phylum Nitrospirota; class Nitrospiria; order Nitrospirales; family Nitrospiraceae; genus Nitrospira_D. Next base: position 503 of record JAAUPT010000195.1, on the reverse strand, counting down.
AATTGTCCGGTGCCGTTCGGGGACCGGTCGGGCATGGAAGGCTTCAGGTCGAACCAGGTCAAATAGGGCATCAGTGGTGGCGCGAGCGCGAGCTAATGCCTCAGCGAAATGAGTAGCGGTAAGCGTTTTAGCGATCATCGACTTGTACCCCCTTCCAAAAGGCGATATAGCCTGTAATGTGTTTGGCCGCCTCTTTTGGTGATGGATAGTACCAAGCGGCGTCCTTGTTGATTTTCCCATCCACGACAATGTCGTAATAACTTGCCTCCCCTTTCCAGGGACAGGTTGTATGCGTCGTGCTTGGTTGGAAATGCTCTCGTTTGATTGACTGGGGTGGGAAATAGTAATTTCCTTCGACCACCTGGCCTTCGTTGCTTTCGGCTAATGTCTTTCCACTCCAGATTGCTTGTGGCATGAAATCCTCCCTTCTGTACGAACGATTTCCGCTTCATTCCCGGCCTGGCAGATGGCAGAATGCTGTGAAGGAGTCCACCATCCATGCG
>JAAUPT010000194.1 GCA_012032965.1 Nitrospira sp. | reverse complement strand
AAATCTTGGCTCCGCCGGTCGATTCAGACTCGCTGAATCAGGCTCGCGCAGCCTTGTTTGGAGAAGCCCCGACCCTCCCGACGCAGGTGCGATACGAACTGGATTTCGCAAGCCAGGGTCGAGAAGGATTTGGTCTCGTCCAGAACGCGCAGCGAGTGGGTAATCCCTACGCCTTAGCTTTTGTGGACATGCGGATGCCGCCGGGATGGGATGGGCTGGAGACGATCGAACATCTTTGGTACGCCGATCCGGAAATCCAAGTTGTTATTTGTTCGGCCTACTCCGATCACCCATGGGAAGATGTCAGTCGTCGGATCGGAGAGACCGACAAACTCTTGATTCTCATGAAACCATTCAACAGCATCGAAGTCGTTCAGTTGGCCAACTCACTGACGAAGAAATGGAATCTGGCACGCTCCGTCAAGCGCCAGATTGAGAGCCTTGCGTTCAGCGTGACTCAGCGCACGGCTGAGTTGCGGGAAGCGAATGAGCGTCTGCAAGAACGCGTTGCCAGCCGAACAGGGGAGGGTGGCTCGCCCCAGTCTCAAGGCGATATGGTCGCATTGCACGAGAAGGAAGAGTTCTTGGCGATTATGAGTCATGAAATCTTCCAGCCCATGAATGAGCTCGTCAACAAGGTCGCTCTGCTCCTCCACAGTACCCTCAATCCTGAGCAGCGTGAGCAGATGGCGACCGTCCAGCGGTGTGCCCAAGATGTCCTGACCCTCTTGAAGGATATGCAGGAGTTCATGACGGCACAGAAACCAGACAGACAGGTGGGAGAACCTCGGTGATGATGAACGAGGGAAATAAAAATCTTCGGATCTTGGTGGTCGACGACAACCAGGCGATTCACGAGGACTTTCGAAGAATCCTTGAGATACACCCCGCCGATGAAAGCCTTCACCAGGCGCGGGCAGCGTTATTCGGGGAACCGTTCGTGCAAGCCCTTGAGCGGTTCGAACTGGACTACGCTGATCAAGGGCAAGCGGCGTTGGCTCTGGTACAGATGGCGCGCCGGGAAGGACGTCCGTACGCGGTGGCGTTCGTGGATATGCGGATGCCGCCCGGGTGGGATGGTTTGGAAACGGTCGAACGGCTCTGGGAGGCCGACGGAAGGCTGCAGGTGGTGATTTGTACGGCCTATTCGGATCATTCGTGGGCGGAGATTGCGGCACGGTTGGGAATGAACGACCGGCTCCTCATTTTGCGAAAACCGTTTGACGCAATTGAGGTGCAGCAGATTGCCGCATCGCTCACACGGAAATGGGAATTAGGGCGTGACATCCGTTTGCAAATCGAGGACCTTGTCGCACAGGTCAATACCCGCAACCGAGAACTCCAGGCCACGAACCAACTCCTTGAGCAGCAGGTGGCCGAGCGGACCGCAGAGCTTCAACGGCGTAACGAAGAGTTACAGCGAACGGTGGAGGCGCTGAAAGAAGCCAAGGTGGAGGCAGACGATGCCAACCAGGCCAAGTCGCAGTTCTTGGCCCGTATGAGCCACGAGATCCGGACGCCCATGAACGGAATGCTCGGTATGAATGAGCTGCTTCTCGCGACCTCCTTGACCGACCAGCAGCGTCATTTTGTTGAAACCATCGATAATTCCGGCGAGCAGCTGGTTCAGATCGTCAACGACATCCTCGACTTGTCCAAGATCGACGCCGGCCAGATGGATCTCCATATCGCGGGGTTCGACCTCGTGGCAACGGTGCAGGCTGTCATCGATGGGTTCTTCGCGCCGGTGCAGAAAAAAGGACTCAGTTTAGAGTGTCAGATCGACCCCAAGTTGCCCGCCGTGTGGCGAGGGGATGCCGCACGATTCCGGCAGATTCTGACCAATTTGGTGGGGAATGCCGTGAAGTTCACAGAACAAGGTAGCATCTTGATTCACATTGAGCGGATTCAGGATGGCCATGACAACGCCTTATTCAAAGTCACGGTGTGCGATACCGGGATCGGCATCCCTCTTAATGCGCAGCAGAAGATCTTCGATCCCTTTGCCCAGGCGGATGGATCGATGACGAGGCGATTTGGGGGAACAGGGTTGGGGCTCGCGATCGTCAAACGGCTCGTCGCATTAATGGGGGGAGACATCGGCTTCACCAGTACCCCAGGAAGGGGTTCCACGTTTTGGTTTACCGTCTGTTTTGAGAAACAGAGGGTGAGCGAAGGAATTGGGGGAGAGAGTAAGCGGGCGGATCCGTGCACGAACCTTGACGTATCCGCCAGTAAGGGGCCCGGTGTCACTCTCTCGAAGCCACGGTCGCGTGCGCGTATCCTCTTGGCCGAAGACAATTCGACGAATCAGGAGGTCTTCCGTGGCCTGCTGGAGCTCTGCGGCGAATCAGTCGATGTGGTCAGGACAGGTAGAGAGGCGATCGATGCGCTGGAACGGTTCCGATACGACCTTGTTCTGATGGACTGTGAAATGCCGGAGATGGACGGACTCGCCGCCACTGCAGAAATTCGCCGACGAGGAATTAAGCGAGCAGATGGGAAACGAGTCCCGATTATCGCCCTGTCAGGCTACGCGCTCAGTAGCCATCAAGATGCCTGCCTCGCAGGCGGTATGGACGGCTTCCTCTCGAAGCCGGCTGGGTTGAAAGAGATTCAAAAGACTCTGAACCAATGGTTGCCGTTGGTCGAATCACAGGCTGCGTAGCACGCATGACAGCTCGTACCATCTGGTGGAGGCCGTAATGTCCGCTGACATCACGCTCAGTCAGCAAAACCGCCGAGTGTTGGTGATTGACGATAATCGCTCAATCCACGATGACTTTCGAAAGATCCTTCAAGCGGGAGACCAGTCAGAATCCTTGGATGAAGCACGCGCGTCGTTATTCGGCGGTGGACCACTTCTGAATGCTCTTGTGCGTTTCGATCTGGATTACGCAGATCAAGGTCAAGCTGGGTTGGCTCTGGTCCAACTGGCGCACCGAGAGGGGCGGCCGTATGCCATGGCGTTTGTGGACATGCGGATGCCGCCGGGATGGGATGGGTTGGAGACGATCGAACACCTGTGGACTACCGACCCGGAGATCCAGACCGTGATCTGTACGGCCTACACGGACCATTCGTGGGACGACATCATTCAGCGACTCGGTCACGATGATCGTCTCCTGATTCTGCAGAAGCCGTTCTCCTCCGTCGAGGTGTCGCAATTGGCGACTTCCTTGACCAGAAAGTGGGATTTGGCGCGTCAGGCGCGGCAGCGATTAGAAGTTGCTGAAGCAGCGAATGTCGCGAAGTCTCAATTTTTAGCGAATATGAGTCATGAGATCCGCACCCCGATGAACGGGATCATTGGGATGAGCGAACTCCTCATGCGGACCACTTTAGACGACAAGCAACGCCGATATATGGAAACTTTACGCAAGTCTGGGATGGCTCTGCTGCAAGTGATCAATGACATTCTTGATATTTCGAAGATCGAGGCGGGGAAGCTGAGTCTTGAAATTATCGCGTTCGACTTGCGTCAGCTTGTGAAAGATATTCTGGAACTATTTTCCGGTCCGGCTGAGGCAAAGGGATTGAAGCTGACCGCTGTCCTGCCGGAGATTCTGCTTCCGGAATATGAAGGTGACCCTGTCCGTACCCGACAGATTTTGACCAACCTGATCGGCAATGCCATCAAGTTTACGGCACAGGGTCAGGTCGCCCTGCACGTCACAGTGGATGAGGATTCGGTCAGCCACACAACGCTGTGTCTACAAGTACAGGATACAGGGATTGGTGTTGAGCCAGCCGTACAGGAAAACCTCTTTACACCGTTCACACAAGCCGATGGATCCACCACACGACGGTACGGGGGAACAGGACTTGGACTCGCCATTGTCAAGCAACTGGCCAACATGATGGGAGGAATGGTGGGAGTCGACAGCGTGCTTGGGAAAGGATCGACGTTTTGGTGCACGATTCAACTCAAGAAGCCGGCGGCCCAGACGGTGTTCGCGAAGGCAGGGTAGCGCACTATCTCGCTAGAGAAGAGGAGGGCGGGTTCGTGTCGACGGATGATTCTAATCGACGGGTTCTCGTTGTGGACGACAACTTGTCGATCCACAATGACTTCCGGAGAATTTTCCAACCTGAGAGTGAGCCAAAGGATCTGGCTGAAGCGCGTGTGGCACTCTTCGGGGAGTTCCCCTCGATCGATCCTCATGAACCCTTTGAGGTCGATTGCGTGGATCAAGGACGCACTGCACTTGCCTTAGTTGAAGCGGCGAACAAAGTCGGGCGACCCTATGCCGTTGCGTTTGTGGATATGCGGATGCCTCCGGGTTGGGACGGGTTAGAGACTGTCGAACATCTGTGGAAAGTCGATAGCACGTTACAGGTGGTCATCTGTTCAGCCTATTCGGACCAGCCTTGGGAGGAAATCAGGGATCGCATTGGAAGAACCGACAAGTTATTGATCCTACAGAAACCATTTAACAGCATCGAAGTTTTGCAGCAGGCCACCGCGCTATGTCGGAAATGGGATTTGGCGAACAAGGCCGTTGGACGACTCAACGAATTGAGCCACCTGGTCGACGAACGAACCGTGGATCTTCAACAGGCGAATCGGCAGCTCACAGAGATGAACGGTGCTCTGATGCGGACCGTGGCGGATCTTGAAGCCGCACAGGCGGAAATCATGCGCCAAAATGACGAGTTGGAACACCTGGCCTCTCGAGACCCGCTGACCGGATGCCTGAACCGCCGTGCGTTTTATGCCCTGTTCGAGAGGGCGTTTGCAGAAAGTCGAGACCAGGGCAGCGAGCTGTGTTGCTTGATGGTCGACATCGACCATTTCAAGCGCGTGAATGACCGATATGGGCATG
>JAAUPT010000193.1 GCA_012032965.1 Nitrospira sp. | reverse complement strand
GATAGTGGCTCTGGGCTGGAAAACGGGGTACGTGCACATGGCATCAATCGGAATGACAGAGGGGATCGGCTCGATGACTCTCAAGTCAAGAGCAAGGCTCTCGCGCTTGCAGCTGATCGTGGATTTTCTGGGAAAGGAGGGGTCAAGTGAAGATTCAAAGAAGGCAGTATGCATCCCTCTATGGCCCGACGACAGGGGATCGTGTCCGGCTCGCCGACACGGAATTGATTATTGAAGTGGAGAAGGATTTTACGGTCTACGGGGATGAGGCAGTCTTTGGTGGCGGGAAAGTCATTCGAGACGGGATGGGACAGTCGTCTCTGGCCACGAGTGCCAACGGCGCGCTCGATACCGTCATCACGAATGCCCTCATCCTGGATTACAGCGGGATCGTGAAGGCTGATATTGGCATCAAAGATGGGCGGATTGTCGGAATCGGCAAAGCGGGTAATCCCAATCTCATGCCGAGTGTCGCGCCGGGGATGGAGATCGGTGCAGGAACGGAAGTGATCGCCGGCGAAGGGCATATCGTGACAGCCGGCGGCATCGATAGCCATATCCACTTTATCTGTCCGCAACAGTATTGGGACGCACTGTCGTCTGGCATTACCACTATGATTGGCGGTGGCACAGGCCCTGCTACGGGAACCAATGCCACGACCTGTACACCGGGGCCCTGGAACATCCATCGCATGCTGGAAGCGTCGGACGGCATTCCCATGAATCTGGGATTCCTGGGCAAGGGCAATTCGTCCCATCCCGATGGGTTGAACGAGCAGGTGGAAGCAGGTGCCATCGGTCTCAAACTGCATGAAGATTGGGGGACAACACCGGCGGCGATCGACACGTGTCTCAGCGTGGGTGAGCGCTATGACGTGCAGGTGGCGATCCATACCGATACCCTGAATGAAGCGGGTTTCGTCGAGGACACCATCAAGGCTTTCAAGGGGAGGACGATTCACACCTTCCATACGGAGGGCGCTGGAGGTGGACATGCACCGGATATCATCAAGGTCTGTGGGGAGCCGAATGTGCTCCCGTCGTCCACTAACCCCACCATGCCGTTTACCGCCAATACGATGGATGAGCATCTGGACATGTTGATGGTGTGTCACCATCTGAACCCGCGGATTCCTGAAGATGTGGCGTTTGCGGAGTCTCGTATCCGTCGTGAAACCATTGCGGCAGAAGATATTCTTCACGATCTCGGCGCGATCAGCATCATGGCCTCAGATTCTCAGGCCATGGGACGGATCGGCGAAGTGATCATTCGAACCTGGCAAAACGCTCACAAGATGAAGGTTCAGCGAGGACATTTGTCTTCCGCCGGTGCCAAGGATTCATCCCAGAACGATAATTTTCGGGCCAAGCGTTATGTGGCCAAGTATACGATCAATCCGGCGATTGCCCACGGCATCGCGCACGAGGTCGGTTCAGTGGAAGTTGGTAAATTCGCCGATCTCGTGATCTGGAAGCCGGCGTTCTTCGGCGTCAAGCCGGAGATGGTGTTGAAAGGTGGGTTTATCGCTCAGGCCCAGATGGGCGATCCGAATGCCTCTATTCCGACGCCGGAGCCCATCATCAGCCGACCCATGTTCGGTGCGTTTGGAAGAGCGCTGACCAGTACCAGCTTGACGTTCTTCTCCCAGGTGGGGTTGGATCGGGAAATCCCAAAGAAGCTTGGTTTGCAGAAGCGTGTGGCCGCGGTGAAGAACTGCCGGAGTGTGAAGAAACGCGATCTGAAACTGAACGACTATCTGCCGAAAATTGAAGTCGATTCCGAGACATATGTCGTAACTGCGGACGGCATACGGCTCACGTGTGAGCCAGCAGTTGTGCTGCCCATGGCTCAACGGTATTTCCTTTTTTGACGGGGAGAACAGCCGGTTGGGCTATGTGTCGCAGAGTACCGTGAATGTAGCCAGCCGGCGGTGTGTGTCTCGATGCCAACATGAATACGCCCTCGTTACTTGAAGGGTTGCGGTTTGTCGATACTTTCTTCCCTTCAGGCGGATACGCATATTCTTCTGGATTGGAAGCCGCCGTGCACGGCGGTGCCGTAAAGAACTCGGATCAGTTTGCACGGTACGTTGAGGATTTGCTGCGAGGTGGCATGAGCCGCCGAGAAGCCCTCGTTACGAAAATAGCCAATGCAGCGGGGTCTGCAGGAAAAGCTTCGGCTGCTCTGGAAATTGATCGAAGGCTTGATGCCACAAAGCTGAGTCGTGAGTCACGGATGGCGAGCCGTCAGATGGGGCGACAAGTGATTCGAGTCGCGGCTGATCAGATCAAAGCGAAACCGGTTCTGAGCGAGTATCACGACGAGGTGGAGTCCGATCGAACTCCTGGTCATCTTGCGGTGACCTTTGGGCTCACTCTGGGTGCGTGCGGTTGGAGCTCGGAAGAAACAGCTGCTGCCTTCCTGTACCAAACCGCAGTCGGGTTCGTCTCTGCGGCCATGCGACTGAGTCCTATCGGCCAACATGAAGGGCAGCGCATCCTGGGCGAGTGGCTTCCGGTGATCGAGCGGATTAGCAGAGAGGTCGACTCGGATGCAGGGATGAGTTCATGGTCTCCCATTCAAGACATTTATTCGATGCGCCATGGTTCCCTCGAGTGGAGGCTCTTTCGGTCCTAACGAGCGAGAAGCCTGTGAGCATCGTTCGAAAGAGAAAGGAAAAGAACGGGTGGGTAACGGCGTGAGGCCTCCGGCTACCTGATCTTGACATAAACATGCATGATCTGAATCGTGAGCATAGTCATAGCTGGTCTCCAACACAAGCGCGGGGAAAAGGTATACCGGTCATTGGCATTGGAGGACCTGTTGGCTCCGGTAAAACGGCGCTTGTTGAAGCGCTCTGTCATAGATTGCGCGATCGCTACAGCCTGGCCGCTGTGACAAACGACATTTTTACCAAAATCGATGCCGAAATCCTTACGAAACGCGCAGCATTGCCGATTGACCGCATCTTGGGAGTCGAGACTGGAGGGTGTCCACACACGGCGATCCGGGAAGATGCGTCGCATAACCAAGAGGCGATCAACGATTTGCTTCGGCGGCATCCCGATGTTGAATTGTTCTTTTTGGAAAGTGGCGGGGACAATCTTGCGGCCACCTTCAGCCCTGAGCTGGTGGATTACGTGATCTACGTCATCGATGTGGCAGCCGGTGACAAAATCCCACGCAAGGGTGGCCCTGGCATCACCCGGTCGGATTTCTTGGTGATCAACAAGATGGATTTGGCGCCGCATGTTCGCGCGGATCTTTCTGTGATGGATCGAGACACGCGCCGCATGCGAGGTGATCTTCCCTTTGCCTTCACGAATATCCTTTCCGGTGAGGGGCTTGATCCCGTTGTAGCGTGGGTCGAACAGCGTGTCCCTCAGCGAGCCAGGCGTTAGCAGCCGTGCAGGTTCGGAGGGGGTGCGAAAAAGCGCGTCTCAGAAAACCAGTACTTTTCCAAAAAGAAAAGCTTCTGGGGGAAGTGAGCCCTCTCAGAAAAAGAACCTGCCTACACCGTTCTCAACCGAATTCGTCGGACGAGTCGGCGAACTCAAGCTTCACTATGCGAAGCTTGATGGTCGGACCGTCATTGCGCACTCATATTTTACAACGCCCTGGAAGCTTCTCCCTCCCATTTACCTCGATGATACCGGAGCTGCCTATACGCTCTTGGTCAATCCCTCCGGTGGTCTCGTTGGGGGTGACGGTCTATCCATCGACATGAATCTGGATCGGGATACCCATGTCCTCATCTCCGCGCCTTCAGCCAATCGTGTCTATCGATCAGAAGGGAAACTGTCGGAACAGCTAATCACTATCATGGTCGGGCCTCATGCAATCTTGGAATGGTTGCCGGAGCATACCATCCCGTTTGCCGGATCACGATTTCGGCAGGCGATTCACGCGAACCTCGCGCCGGGTGCCACTATTATCTTATGGGATGCTTTGGCCTCCGGGCGAATTGCCCGAGCCGAACGCTGGGCGTTCACCCACCTCGAAAATGAGATCCAAATTACGACTGCAACGGGAGCGGCGCTTGTCGAGCGCTACATTCTCGATCCGGCCACCGACCTTGGTCGAGTCGGCCTTGCAGAGGAATGGGACTACGTTGCCTCCCTGTACGTGGTGAGCGATGCAGTTTCGCCTGAGATCTGGGCTGATCTTGAATCGAAGGTCGCTGCTATTTTGGGAGAGCTTCCGGGCCAAGTTCTGGGTGGAGTATCGAGACCGGCAGTCCCAGGTCTGGCGATCAAATTGCTAGCCCGGACTGCTCCCGACCTTACTCATCTGCTTGATTTGCTATGGGCTGCCGCCCGTGGAGCATTGTGGAATCTTCCACCTGTCTCCCTGCGGAAATACTAAAGTCCTTGGCGGCCTGTATCTACGAATTGTCGCTGCGGCAAGAGTTGAGAATCTAAAGATGTGAGGCTTTGCCTTCGGCTGCTGAGGCCGTACGGAGCGACCAGGCTAGTCCAAATAGCGAAAGCGTGAAGATCAACCATTTCGATGGGTCGAAGTTATACCAACGTGGTCCATTGCGGTAGTCGCTTTGGTACGCATGGTGATAGTTGTGATATCCCTCGCCGAAGGTCAGGAGCGAAACCACCCAACTATCTCGGCTAGAGTCAGCTTGGCTATGTGGTTGGTTTCCCCAGAGATGACACACTGAATTGATACAGAAGGTCGAGTTCAGAACAGCAAAGGTTCGGCCTACCCCGGCCAACATGAAACAGCCGAAGCCTTCCAGCCAACCACCATGTAAGACACCTACCATGAACGGCAGTGCGAGCCCTGATAGCACGATCAGCACATAGTATCGGTGCTGCCACACAATCATCGGATCTTGCTT
>JAAUPT010000192.1 GCA_012032965.1 Nitrospira sp. | reverse complement strand
TGTACTCAGGACGGAATCGTTCAGAGTAACTGGAAAACAGCAATGTTCATCGATGCTAACACTACCAAACTCGCACGCGATATGTCAGTTGGAGAGGGAGAAACTCTTGAGTCGCTTGCCGGTTTGATGGGCATGGAGCAGGCTGAGAAGGAAGTATTCTTTCGCACTAGCAAAGAAAACTTTGGCCGAATTTTCCAGCACGGTCGTACCCTCGGCAAGTGCCGCCGCCATCATAAGATTTTCCGTGCCAGTCACCGTCGGCGTATCGCTATAAATGCGTCCACCTCGTAACCGTTTGGCTTTGGCCGTGATATACCCATGGTCAATGGAGATGTCGGCCCCCAATTTGGCCAATCCGGCCAGATGAAGATTGACTGGTCGAGAGCCGATCGCACAACCGCCAGGAAGAGAAACTTTCGCTTCACCCCAACGCGCAAGCAATGGTCCTAACACAAGCACTGATGCGCGCATGGTCTTGACGAGATCGTACGGGGCTTCGGTTGATTCAATCACATCCGCTTGGATGACCGCACGATTGCCCTCATGAGACACCTTGGCCCCTAGAATCTCCAGGAGTTTTCCCATCGTCAAAACATCAACAACCCTCGGAACATTTGCGATGATACAGTCCCCGCCGCCCAGAATCGTCGACGCCAGGATAGGGAGCGCCGAATTCTTGGCACCGCTAATCCGCACTTCCCCAGACAATCGTTTCCCCCCCGACAATAAGAATCTCATCCATATCTGAATACCTAGCCTGCCCGCCGAGCGATCATGACTCGCTCGATACCAGCTTCGTCTTTGACGGTTTGAAGTCCTGTGTAGCCTCCAGCCTGTTCTGCCGCGTGTTGCACGAGAGGAAGCTGTCCCTGGCCGATTTCCATCACCAGTAATCCGCCAGGAACAAGAAACTCTTTCGAGTCATGGAACAATCGTTCATGAAACTCAGTCCCTCGCTGTCCGGCAAGCAAAGCTAGTCGTGGCTCAAAATTTCGCACTTCTGGCTGGAGTTGTTCCCATTCTCCCTCGGCAATATACGGAGGATTCGACACAATGACATCGACTGTTCCAGCCGCAACATGGTCTCGCAATGGAGCCAAGAGGTTTCCCTCGATCCAAACAATCTTTTCTCCCACGCCGTGTCTTACAGCGTTGCTCCTTGCGACCACCAACGCTTCGGCTGAACAATCGACCGCTAGAATTCGAACTCCCTCAAGGATGGTCGCAAACGTCACAGCCATACAGCCAGACCCGGTTCCCACTTCAACCAGCGTCGCACCTTCTGCCAACCCCCCCTCTTTGAGGACCGCGTGAACCAACAGCTCTGTCTCCGGCCGAGGGATTAACACCGAGGAGTTCACAACAAAGTCGAGCCCGCAAAATTCTTGCGTCCCCAGAATATACTGGATCGGTTCTCGTGCCATCCGCCTGGACACCAATGTTTTGGCACGTGCCAGCTGATCGGTAGTAACTGGTTGCTCCGTTCGGCTGACTAGCGCATGATGCTCCATCTCGAGCGCGGAGGCCAACAGCCACAAGGCCTCTTGAGCAACATTCGTTGTTCCGGCGTTATCCAGCGACTGTCGCGCCCAGGCAAGCAGAGCGCTGACAGTTTTCGGATCTCCTGGGATGGAGGTCATCCGTGACTACACCTTCGCGGTTTCGGCTTGCTGTTGTTGAGCTTTCAAAGCCTGGACAATTTCGCCCAAGTCACCTTCCATGACCAATTCAAGCTTGTGGAGCGTCATGCCGACCCGGTGATCCGTCACTCGGTTCTGTGGGAAGTTATACGTTCGAATCTTCTCACTTCGTTCCCCGCTCCCCACCTGTGACTTTCTATTCTGAGCAATCTCTGCCTCTTGTCGTTCCCGTTCAGCTTCGACAATACGGGCACGCAAGGTCCGCATGGCTTTGGTTCGATTCTTTAACTGAGAGCGTTCGTCCTGACACGTCACGACCACACCAGTCGGAATGTGCGTAATACGAACAGCCGAATAGGTGGTATTGACACTTTGTCCACCTGCTCCAGATGAGCAAAAGGTGTCGATTCGTAGGTCTTTTGGATCAATGTGCACGTCCACTTCATCGACCTCCGGCATGACTGCCACCGTGACCGTCGAGGTATGGATGCGACCACTGGCTTCTGTGACAGGGACTCGTTGAACCCGATGCACACCCGCTTCATACTTAAAATGACTGTAGGCGCCCTTGCCTTCAATCAACGCGACAATGTTTTTATAGCCACCAATGCCCGTTTCAGACGCTTCAACCGTATCGACTTTGAATCCTTTTTTCTCGGCATATTTGGCATACAATCGAAATAACTCACCAGCAAACAGCCCCGCTTCATCACCGCCAGTCCCAGCCCGAATTTCGATCACTAGGCTCTTCTCATCTCGCGGGTCTTTGGAATCAAGAATTCTCTGACCTGTTCTTCTACCTCCGCCTGCTGTCGTTCCAACTTACTTCTTTCTTCCGCTGCTAGTTTGTGGAGTTCACCACCAGACGAAGGATCGGCAAGAATCTGCATCGCGTCTTCAACCTGTTTCGCATAGTCCTGGTAGAGCTCAAACAGTTTGGCAGCCGGTTCCAGATCGGTCCGCTCCTTACTGAGCTTGTGTAACAAGTTTGGCTGGCTGACGACGGACGAATCCATAAGCTGATCGGTCAGCTCCTGGAACCTTGACGCGAGGCTCTCCCACTTTTTGAGTAACACGGCTTCCATAGTGTCGGTCTCTACCCGGGATCGTCACAAAAAAAGAGACCCTGCTTCACACACGAAGCAGGGTCTCTTTTAGGCCCATAAGGTGCGCTACTTGCCCTTCTTCGCGTACTTCTTCTTGAACCGTTCGACCCGCCCCTCGGTGTCGACAATCTTTTGTGTCCCGGTGAAGAACGGATGGCAGTTCGAACAGATATCAACACTGACATTACCGATAGTCGTACGGGTCTTGAATGAATTTCCGCACGCACAGTGAACAGTGGCCTCTCGATAGACTGGATGTATACCCTTCTGCATGACCTACAACTCCTTACCGAAGAATGACGATTGTTCTAGCCCATCCTCTAAGGGGCAGCACTGTATCTGAAGGACGCATAAGATACAAGCACCGCTATCGATTCATCGATTGTAGGAACTCCTGATTATTCTTGGTGCCACCGATCTTATCCATAAGGAATTCCATGGCTTCCATGGTGCCTAAGGGGCTGAGCACTTTGCGAAGAATCCACATCTTGTTAAGCCGATCCTTATCCACGAGCAATTCTTCTTTTCTCGTCCCAGACTGGCTAATGTCGATGGCTGGGAAGAGGCGCTTATCAGCGAGACGGCGATCCAAGTGAACCTCCATATTTCCAGTTCCTTTGAATTCCTCAAAGATCACATCGTCCATTCGACTACCAGTATCCACCAGCGCGGTCGCCATGATGGTTAAGCTTCCGCCATTCTCAATATTTCGTGCCGCACCGAAGAAGCGTTTCGGCCGTTGCAAGGCGTTGGAATCGAGACCACCGGAGAGCACTTTTCCGCTCGGCGGGGCAATGGTGTTGTAGGCGCGAGCTAGACGCGTAATGCTATCCAACAGGATGACAACATCCTTTTTGTGTTCAACCAGCCGCTTGGCCTTCTCCAGCACCATTTCAGCGACTTGGGCATGCCGCTGAGCCGGTTCATCAAAGGTGGAACTGATCACTTCTGCCTTCACCTGTCTCTGCCAATCCGTAACTTCCTCCGGCCGTTCATCGATGAGCAAGACGATGAGGGTTACTTCGCTATGATTTTTCAGGATGGCTCGAGCGATCGCCTGCAACAACATTGTCTTTCCGGTCCGCGGAGCCGCCACGATCAATCCCCGTTGGCCTTTACCGATCGGAGTCGTCAGATCCATCACGCGAGTGCAAAACTCCTCGCGGTCAAATTCCAGGTTGAGTCGCTCTTCGGGATACAACGGGGTGAGGTTGTCGAACAAGATTTTATCCCGCGCTACCTCAGGATCTTCGTAGTTGACCTTTTCGACCTTGAGCAGGGCAAAGTACCGTTCACTTTCTTTGGGGGGGCGGATCTGACCTGACACAATGTCGCCCGTGCGGAGATTGAACCGCCGAATCTGTGATGGAGAGATATAAATGTCGTCAGGGCCCGGCAAGTAATTGGAGTCCGGTGCGCGAAGGAAACCGAATCCATCAGGAAGAGTTTCGAGCACTCCTTCTCCGTAAACCGAACCGTTTTTTTCGGTTTGCGCCTGCAGGATCGCAAAGATGAGCTCTTGCTTCCGTAAATTGGCGGCACCTTCTATTTTTAGTTCACGAGCCACATCATTCAGGTCGGCAATGGACTTCTGCTTCAATTCTGCGAGATGCATTACTTCCCCCTTAGCTACTGACATACGACTCCTCCCGAGAGTTGGCTCGGTTACCGTTTAGAAGAATTCGCTCGGACTGGATGACCATGCGAAACGTGTTTTTACCTTGGCGATGAGCTTAGATCTTGGTTCGTTGGGTTGGGAAAACTTATGATGGAAGTTCTCTATTCGCGTCTTGATCTGGAGAAATGGTATCGTCTCAAATTTTTATGGCATCCACGATGCCCCAGCAAAGCCTTTGTTCGGCTAACTAATCCAGCTTCGTTCTCACTGCTGCCAGGTTTGATTCGAGATAGGTTCCGGAGTTGAATTCTTTGATGGAGAGAATCAGCTCACCCTAGATGCTAGGATGATGATACCCAGGCACTACTCAGTTGTCAACTGGCAACCTAAATTTGTGCATGATCGCATCGGCCGCGTTAGGGTTGTTCAACGAATCTGAACTGTGTTACACAGTGACAGAGAACGTATTACGATGGCACGCGACGAAAAC
>JAAUPT010000191.1 GCA_012032965.1 Nitrospira sp. | reverse complement strand
ATCGTCACCACCAATGTGGCTTCGGCGAGCCCATAGGCTGGGCAAACGCCGTGCGTCGGAAGCCCCTTAGACCAAAGGTTGCGATGAACCGCTCAACCGTCTCGGCGTGGATAGGTTCGGCGCCGCAACTGGCGACCGCCCAGGTATTCAGGTCACCCTGCCATTCCTTCTGTTGACGGACAGCCCGGAGACACGCTTCGTAAGAAAAGTTTGGTCCACCAGTGTGTGTGATGGAGAATCTGGAGATCGCCTCAAGCCACCGTAATGGTCGCCTGAGAAACGTGACGGGTGACATCAGATAGGCAGCAATACCGGCATAGAATGGAGCGATGATTCCATGCAGCAATCCATAGTCATGGAAGTACGGCAACCAGCAGAGCGACCGGCTGCTGTCCGACACTTCTCCGGCCAGACTCAAGGCCCTGCAGTGAGAAAGCACGTTCCCATGGCTGATCATGACCCCACGGGGAGTGGCTGTCGACCCTGAGGTGTATTGCAAGTAGGCAAGGGTGGTGCTGGGAAGCTGTGGCAACTCAACCGAGTCGACTGAATCATAGGGTTGATCCGTTACCATCCACCTGATCGAACCTACCTCCTCGGCGAGGGAAAACTCCGCAGACAGAGCCGTGATATTTGAAGTCGTGAGTGCCAGCGATACCTGGGCATCTTCGATGATGGCGCGAAGCCTCGGCAGGCTGTGTTTCCACCTGACGGGATCGGGAGCTGGAGCGGGAACCGGTACGAGACCGGCACAAGCACATGCCCAAAATGCATAGACGACATCCAACCCCTGTGGGTAGAGCAGAAGGGCTCTTGTGCCCGGCGGAGCCTCGCGCGCAAGATAGTGGGCAAGCGAAGAGACCCTGCGCTCAAGCTGGCCAAATGTTACGTGGTGTTCAACGTCGAGGTTATCACGGACGAATGCGTAGGCCAGATCATTCGGATTTCTCCGGCAACTCCACTGAAAGAGTGATGCGAGGTTGTGCATATCCGGAGAGGATGGTTGCGACATCGAAATGAGGCGTCAAATCCGAAACTATGCCAAAGGGAAATATTTCCTACGAGTGATCTGTTTACCGAAAGAATAGGGTAGTGGGTTTATGAAAAAGTTGAAAGAAATTCTCATTTTCCGGGCGGAGTTGAATCGACTTCCTCGATGGGCACGCTAACTGGAAAGGGGTAACGAGTTCACTTGGCGTTTTATCTTCACGTCTACCGAGGCTCTAGCACTCGGAGATGAAAGCTGTGTAGCGTCCTGCGCCAGCAGGAGAAATGGGTCCTGTGGCGTTTGTCAGCAGTCGGAGGTCCACTTCTCAGATCCATTCTAAAGCAACGCCGTAAGCCATTGTTCAGTAAGGGGAATCGTGCCGATCTGATACGGGGGAATGGCACACTGATCGCAAGGTTCAGCGGATAAGAGGGTAAAACAATGCCTATCACTGGACGGATGCTGGTTTTTTGCGTGCTGTTGGCTGGTCTATCGGGGATCGGGTTCAGCAATCTCGGAGTAAAAGAACTGGTGACCTCAGCCAAAGGCGGCGATCCAGTCAGTGGGCGTGAAATCTACGTGAACACCTGCATCCGTTGCCATGGCATCGACGGGAAAGGTGCCTTAGGAATCAAACTTGTTCCATCTCCGGCAGACCTCACCACTCCAGATGTTCAAAATCGACTTGACGGTACGTTGTTCCGGCGCATTCATGAAGGCAAACCGAATACCGCCATGGGGGCATGGAAACACTCCCTTTCCGATGAAGAAATTTGGGACGTCTTGTCCTATGTGCGCGTGCTCGGGGTGGAGTCCGGTGGACGACCATAAAGGATGAATCCAATAAGTGAAAGTTGTGTCATACATGCGTGTCAGGGAAATAAAGATCAACTCGGTTTTTCGATGAGGAGGTAATGCCATGACGTGTAACGTTGGAGGGATTGAGAGACCTATCCGAATTGGAGCAGGGCTACTGGCGATCATGATCGGCCTCTTTGCCGGATTTTCGACTGCCATAACGGGAACGGCACTTGCGGTGGGGGTCATCCTGCTGCTCACTGGGGCGGTGGGGTTTTGCCCGCTGTTCACCGTTCTCGGAATCAATACCTGTACTCCTCCGTCCAACCTGAAGAAGTGAGGCCTGAGAATGGGTACACGCTCGGTCGCAAGCATTGTACTGGCGGGTGTCGTGTTGATGATGATCGGTTGTGTCCCACCCCCACGGGTGACCGGCAGCGAGGATTCGGTCGGTGGTCTCAATACTGAGTCAACCGTCAACGCGTTGTTTGCCCCGCCTTCTCCTGAAACCATTCCCGGCGACTTCAGGGGAGAGCAAATCCGGCTGGGCTACAAGATGGTGGTCGATACGCAAGAATACGGGAAGCGGTACGTCGGGAATGCGCTTAACTGCACCAATTGTCATTTGGATGCCGGCCTCAACCCGAATGCGGCCCCGTTTGTCGGTATCAGTGTCGTCTACCCGCAATATCGTGAGCGTGCCGGACGACAGATGTCCCTCGCAGATCAGATCAACGAGTGTTTCGAACGCAGTATGAACGGCAAGTCACTTCCACCCGACAGTGTCAAACTGACGGGCATTGTCGCCTATATTGAATGGTTGTCACAGAGTATGGCGGCTGATAGTGCAGTGCCATGGCGAGGAATCCCACGCCTCATGTCTACCCATCAGCCTGATCCCCTGATTGGCAAGAAGGTGTATGAGCAGAAATGTATGTTCTGCCATGGGTCCGATGGACAGGGGACGATGGCGGGACCACCTCTGTGGGGGCCACGGTCATACAATATCGGAGCGGGCATGGCCAGGGTCAGCGTGGCGGCGTCGTTTATCAAAGCCAATATGCCGAGAGGTTGGGGGTGGACTGTTTCGGACGATGAGGCATTTGATGTCGCGGCCTATATGAATACACAGCCCCGGCCCGATTTTCCTGACAAGACCCACGACTGGCCAAAGGGGGGGCAAGCCTGCGGATGTGCCGTATTGAGCAGTCCACAGGAGCGATATGAAACTCACGGCCACCTTTCACGGCGGCACTCGCTACGACATTGTGAGCGGCAAGCATCGTGTCATCACCGACCAGCCGGTAGAGGACGGGGGTCGGGACGCGGGAATGAGTCCCGTTGAACTCTTTGTCGGGTCCGTGGCGAGTTGTGTCGCGTACTTCGTCGGGCAATTTTGCGGGCGGCACGGTATTTCTCGGGAGGGCTTGAGCGTCAATGCGGAATGGACCATGGCCGAACGCCCCCATCGCGTTGGTCGCATCGACATCGGAATCCATCTGCCTCATCGAACCACTGCAGAACAAAGAGAGCGACTCTTGAAGGTGGCGCACGGTTGCACTGTCCACCAAGCTATCGCCGTAACGCCGAACATCGCCATCACGTTGAATCCACAGACACCTCACAAGGGCAATAATGGTTCGTGAGCGCAAACAAGAAATCATACAGTGAATTCGAGCAAGGGTCTCGTTCAGAAGAAGGAGGGGGGAGGATGAATGTGAGGAGGAAGAACCGAGTAATTGGAGCGGCGGTGACGTTGATTGTGGGCCTGCTGTCGTTTCATGACCTGTCCTTTGCAAGCGACCAATCTCGCGCGAAGGAGCTCATTGAACAGACCTGTATGCAATGTCACCGGATGGAAGGGACGGCCGATTCTCGGTTCAATCTGCAAGCTCCCGATTTGATTTGGGCCGGCAGCAAGTACCAACGGTCCTGGCTCATTCGTTGGCTCACTGGAAAGGAAGCTCCGCTCTATGCCAAGGGGTATCGGTGGGACTTGACGGACGTACCAGCGAAACACCCAATGGTGACGGAATCCGAGGCGAATGCTATTGCAGACTACTTTGTCGACCACCAGAAGGATCCGCGTGTGACGGTTGGCGCATTCGATCCTTCAAAAGTGACAAAGTTCGATGCAACGTTCGGCGGGATGGCCTATAAAGCCCATGCCTGCCTCGGCTGCCATACGATCGAGGAGAACGGCAAACTGATCGGGGGGCCACAGAGCACGGCTCTGCAGAATGCTGGTCAACGGTACAACATGGATTGGCTGTACCGGTTTGGACAGAATCCACAAGACTTTATCATCCATACCGGAGAATTTCTGGCCGATGCAACCGATCCGCAGTTGCGAGCGGTGATCGGCTTCCTCGCCGTACAAGGGGTGAAGGACTTCACCTACTACGAGCCCTGGACGAGTCAAGAGTTCGCCAACGCGAGCGTGGATCGCGGTAAGACGCTCTACAAGGAATATTGTGTCCAGTGCCACGGCTTCACCGGCAAGGGCGACGGCCCGGCCGCCTCCGGGCTTGAGCCGAAACCGGCCATCCACGCCAACATGCCGTTCGACAAACTTCCGATGGAGTATCTTTACAATGTGATCAATCACGGCGGCGTAGCGATAGGGAAATCTCCGAATATGCCCTATTGGAACCTGACTCTTGGCCAGCAAGGCGTGGCGGATGTGATTGCCTATTTGAAGGTGACCTTCAAAGGGATACCGGATCTAGCACCCGTGGCGGTAGAAGGTGCGCAAGGAGCTGCCTGCGTGCAACCGCGCAAGACCGCCATGGCTCCAGAAAACTTTCTCACCAAAACGAACCCGTTTCCCTCTTCCACGGGCACCATTCAAGCGGGAAAAGAATTATTTCTCAAAAAAGGTGCAGCCCATCGCCTGCGTCATGTGTCACGGAGAGCTGGGGGATGGGAAGGGGTTGATGGGGACGGCCTTTGTGCCGCCGCCTCGCAATTTTACCTGTGGCACCATGATGCGAGACCTTCCAGATGGTCAGTTGTTCTGGATCATCAAGCAAGGTTCGCCGGGAACGGGGATGATGGCGTTCCCCTGGTTGCAGGACGAGGA
>JAAUPT010000190.1 GCA_012032965.1 Nitrospira sp. | reverse complement strand
GAAACGCTATTCTTGTCAGGGCTGCCAGCGTTGGCTCGTGTGCGTTCGAGTTGAGCGATCACATACGGGATGACCGACTGTTGGACCATTGCACGCATCTCAGCGGGGACACCGGGTAAGGCAATGATGTGCGTGCCGCGCCATAACAAGGCGAAGCCTGGGGCTGAGCCCACCGGATTGGGTAATACCGTGGCCCCAGACGGAATCAATGCCTGCCTCAACTGCCCTTGATTCGGTGTTCGCCCCCACTGAGCTAACCGTGCCTTCATCCCCTCAAGCGCTTCCTTACGGCGAGCAAGTCGGAACCCGGTTATGGCCGCAACCGCCTCCCTGGTGCAATCGTCCACTGTAGGACCCAGCCCTCCGGTCAGGATGACGATTCGAGCTTGTCTACAGGCCGTCCTTAGGACATGGACAATGTCAGTCTGATCGTCTCCGACAATGGATTTAAACCTCACCTCGATGCCTATCGCACCAAGTGCATCAGTGATAAACAGTGAATTGCTATCGGACCGCCCTCCCACGAGAAGTTCCGAACCGATCGCAATGGTTTCCGCAATCTGGCGGTGGATGGAGACAGATCTGCGCATGTTCGGCTGTCGCACCTATTCGATGTCTCCAAAGTCGACCGCAAAGCGAACCTCTCCACCGATCGCGGGGAATACAGTAATGGTTGTGTGCGCATTCGGATCAAACTCGGCATACTTGAATGCCGCGACAACTTTGGCCGAGAATTTTGGTGACTCCGGCCAGGCCGTCGTTCGAGTGGCTTGTCCATCAACACGTACAGTGACAGGCTTGATGGCTCTTCCCCCTTGATCTAGCACCATATAACTCTCCGCGGCAAAGGCAGGACTGTCTCCGAAGATCATGGCGCTGACAAGCATAGTCGGAGTATCGACTAATTGAGCAATGTCTGCCGCACTCGGTTCAAGTCCTCGTAGCGCCATGTGGGTTGCCAGTACGGACACGCCACCGATTTTCGTGACAAGGAACCCACTGAAATCTAGATGGCCACGACCTCCAAAACGCGCATACCACTGCTCAGGCGGCTGATGCTGGGCTGCCGCTTGTGTTCCCCGATCGAGTGCAGCCTGGATTTGCGCGTGTGATGGGTAGACCTCGATCGCTGTCGAGGGATCTCCGATGCTTACCAGGAATGCCGAGACTAATCCTATAGCCCAACACCCGACAGATCTCATAGGATTGCGACTAACAGAACCATGAGGACACTGTCAATAAACGCTTCCTTGCTTTGTCTTCCGGTTGACAAGACTGAAGGGGAAATGCTAAACGAAACAAAAAACGAACAAGAGTTTATTGTCCATCTACTAAAGGAGCTTTGAATGTCGACTCCTGATACCCCCCCTGCCGCACAGACGCCTCGGCGGCAATATGTGAACTTTATATTTTATAAGGTCGACCCGGCGTGGCGCCGCCTCCCTGAGGACGTACGCACACAGGGCAAACAGGAATTTCTTCGAGCCGTTGAAGATTTTAACGGCCAAGTGCTGGTCGTCCCCTATTCAACCGTCGGTATCCGCGGCGACTGCGACTTCATGCTCTGGCGCATCAGCTACGACCTGGACCTCTTCCAAGATATGAGCGCCAAGATCCTGGCCTCCGGTCTTGGGCAGTATCTCTCGACCCCTTATTCTTATCTGGCAATCACCAAGCGATCCGTGTACGTCGATCATCACTCGCATGCAGGCCAGGAAGGCAAACGGTTGACCGTAGTCCCAGGGAAAAGCAAGTACATCTTCGTGTATCCATTTTTGAAGACACGGGAGTGGTTTTTGCTGACCAAGGCGGCTAGGCAGGGCATGATGGACGAACATATTGAAGTAGGCCATCGGTTCCCCTCGGTGAAGTTGAACACGACCTACTCATTCGGACTCGACGATCAAGAATGGGTGGTGGCATTTGAAAGCGACAAGCCCGAAGATTTTCTGGACCTGGTGATGGCGTTGCGCGAAACGGAAGGCTCACGCTATACGCTGCGTGATACGCCGATTTTCACCTGCATTCGCAAAAGTCTCAAGGAAACCCTCGAGACATTGGGCGGCTAAGCCACGGATTGAACGAGGTCGTCCCGAACCTTCTGTTTCCACGAGAGTCGATTATAGAACGGCTTTCGGTCATGTGACCGGAAGCGTTCTGCTTTATGTGCATGGTCGATCGAGATAGATTCCTACGCCATCCAGAGATCTACGTTCCCTTCCAGATCAAGATGGTTTGGCCAGGACCCATCCCTTGGATTATCTCGACGACAGCCCGCTTTGACAGCCTCACGAAGCCTGTGTTACCTCTAGTGAATAAGATTTTGACACTATTGAATCGTCATGGCTGATACGACTGCTCTTTATGCGCTCCGTTTTCCAGACGGCTCAGTGAGCCTTTACGTTGATGAACACTACGCACAGGATCGTGGGATCGACCCTTCGAGGCTCGTGCGGGTAGAAATTCCCCGAGAGATGTTCATTACCGGGACCATTCAGGAGATTCGAGAATATGTGGCGCTCCAGCTCGAACTACAGCAACAGACCGGCACAGCCTAGGTTGGCTCTGCTCCGGCTTCGAGCCACCGGATGATGTAACTGACCCACGATGACAACAACATTATCTTCATCGCCACTGACCGCAGAAATAGTCGAAGAGACTATTGCCGGATTACCGATCCAAGGTCGAATCATGCTTCGACTTCTGTTGCTGCAACACCTTGATATTACGCACGACGAAATTCTTTTCATGGTCGCAGATCGTCCTGATCCCCGTTGCGTGTCTGGGAAGAAACCGGTCACCACCATGACGCAAGAATCCATTACGGCAATGATTGAGCGACGAAATGAGTACCGGCGAAGTCGAACTCGTCGCCGAGAGAGAACGTGGCTGCAATGTGTTGCCCTTACCAATCTCGCGAAAACGGCGGAGGCATTGGCCGTTCGTGCAGCCGCGCTTCTGGTCGATCGAGGAGTTTCCTCCACGACCATCCACGAGTTGAAGGTGCAGGCTCGTTCTGCCGTTCCATCAACTACACTGCGGCGGTTGGAAGAAGCCTGGAACAAGAACGAGATCAGTCCCGACGAGTATCAAAACCATCGTCTCGTCGTCGAAATGCAAACGCAGCTTCGTTTTGCAGAGCGGTTCAAAAAGCGGCTGGCGCTTGCGGAACGTGAACGGCAGACGTCCGATCAGACAACCTTACAGGACCATGAGATCGGCCACATCTGGGGAATCCCAGCTGGCACCCTCGCGGCCCGCAAGGTTAAATTTTTATCTCAGTATCTCATGGCAGTCCAGACTAAATGTTCAGGGTCAGAATCTCACTCGAAGGAGAATCTCATTCCTTCTCCAGATCTTTGGAAAACAACCATGCAGGTGCTTTCCCAGCGTCCCATTGAACGACTAATTCCTGCCTACGACGGACTCGAGGGGACGGAGTCTGCGTTACTCGAAAAACTCACGGCCTACGCAGTCCTCGGCATACCGGAAGCGACCGAGACAAAGTTTTGGAACTCCCTCGTCTATGGCGCCAGTTCAAATGCGATGCATACTGAAATAACTAGGACGCTGTTCGGACTTCAGCGGTTGGTCGCGATACAAAAGGATGTCAATACCACTCCAGAAGCATTGGACGAAGTATTGCTTGCACGATCGAGACCGACCTCCAAAGAGTCGGAACCAGCCTTACGAGAGAGAGAAGCTGGGCACGGCGAACTGACAGACTTGCAACGCCAAATTCTGCATAACTTTGTCGGAGAAGACGTCAGCGGAAGATCATCCGACAAGTGGTAGATATTGACTGTTGCCAATCCGAGGCCATTCGGTATAATTACTTTAATGAAGCTGAACCCCCTTGGTTTCTCTACGTCTTCTTCCAAAGTTATGGCCTTTGGTCGCGTCTTCTCCTGTATCATGGTCTTCGCGATCGCATTGGTGTGGCCCCACCAGCTTTCGCTGGGGGTCTCATCGAAATCGCTGAGCTTTTGGCGCATCCAGAGCAGTACGATCGCCTGGATGTCATGGTCACCGGAAAAGTGATGAATGTTCAGCTGGCAACGAATCGTCAAGGACAACCGGCCTATGGATTTTTACTCCAAGACCAAGCGGGCACACTGAAGGTCGTGAGTCTCGGTCAGGTGGAGGTCCATGAAGGCGATCAGGTGATCGTCGAAGGTGTCTTCAGCCGCCTCCGTCAAGTGGGACGCAAGATCGTCTACAATGAAATCAAGGCCCTCTTTGTCAGGCCGTTGACCCGCATGAATCCTGACCTTGTCGGCTGACGACGCGAGCGTTCCTTCGACCCACAGGTGCCCCTTCCCTGCTACTCCACTCGACGAGGCAGTTTAAGAATCCAGCTTAAGAGTCTGTCCGACGCGCGATCGGGAAGCAGTTTTGTCATGAGGGCGCGGAGCTTGGCGTCACTTCCAACCAAATATCGAGTTTTTGGGGTCGATGCCGTCAATGCAGCTTCTACTACCCTCGCAACCGTGTCGGAGGAGACGGCTCGCTTCGACGCCTCTTCCACAATCTTCCTCACGGCAGCTACAATCGGTTTATATAAAGATCGAAGGTCATCCCCTATTACCGCCTCGCGTTCGGCGGCTTCAATAGTTGATTTGTTCCAGATCGGTGTGGCGATGGCTCCGGGCTCGATGATCGACACGTGAATTCCCCATTGCTGGACTTCCAATCGCAGGGCATCCGTGATCGCTTCCAGCGCAAATTTTGATGCTGAATATGGCCCCATGAGCGGCATGGATGAAAGACCGGCAATAGAGCCCATATTGATGATTCGGCCTCGTGCTTGTCGTACCAAGGGAAGAAAGATTTGCGTGACGGCGACCTGCCCGATGACATTGACTTCAA
>JAAUPT010000189.1 GCA_012032965.1 Nitrospira sp. | reverse complement strand
CGCCCCAAGGAGTCGTAGTTTTCCAGAGCAAAACCGAGCGGATCCATCAAATTGTGACAGGATGCGCAAGCCGGATTTTCACGATGTTGTGCCAACCGTTGCCGAGTGGTCGTCGCTAACTCGGTCCCCTTTTCTTTCAACGCTGGCACGTTGGGAGGCGGGGGAGGTGCTGGTGTCGACGACCGGACTGGAGTTCGCCTTCACCGAGGCGGGCAAGGAGATGAAGAGCACGATCATGAGTTTCTGGCTGTTGACCGTTTCGGTGGGCAACCTTTGGGTGTCGTGGATCACCAAACTGGCGGGCGCCGGCGAGACCAGCGCTTCGGTGAGTGCGATCAAGTCCTGGTAGTCCGCGTACGAGACATAGAACTCCAGCATCGTGAACTCGGGATTATGGATCGTCGAAATGCCTTCGTTTCTGAAGTTCCGATTAATCTCAAACACGCGTGGGAACCCTCCGACGATCAAGCGCTTGAGATAGAGTTCCGGCGCGATGCGCAGGTAGAGATCCACGCCGAGCGCATTATGGTGCGTGACGAACGGCTTGGCCGTGGCGCCTCCGGGAATCGGATGCATCATGGGGGTCTCGACTTCAAGGAAGCCTCGCTCGATCAGAAACGCGCGGATGCCGGCAATGATGCGGCTCCTGGTGGTAAAGATCTGGTGGACTTGAGGATTGGCGATCAGATCGACATAACGCTGTCGATACCGGGTTTCGACGTCTGTTAGACCATGCCACTTCTCCGGAAGCGGGCGGAGGGCTTTGCTCAGAAACGTCAGCTGATGAACTTCGACCGTGAATTCATTCGTTTTTGTGCGGAACAACGTCCCTGTGACGCCGATCCAATCGCCGAGATCGAGCTGCTCCACCACGGTGTAGGCCTGTTCGGAGAGCAGATCTTTCTTGAGGTACACCTGGAGGCGGTCGGCTCCATCTTGCAGGACCGCGAATCCGGCCTTCCCAAAGCGACGCAGCGCGATGACACGTCCGGCGATGGTGCAGAAGATCTTTTCCTGCTCCAATGTTTCCTTGGGTTTTTCGCCGTGCTGTTTCAGCAGTTGCCCGGCCCGATCCTTGACCTCGAAGCGGCTGCCGTAGGGAGCGATGCCGGCGTCTCGAAGAAGGTCGAGTTTCTTGATCCGTTGTTGCCGCTGTTCGTTCAGTTCGTCCATGGTTTAGTTACATGATGACTACACATCGTCTTCGGGTCCGCCGACCGGCGCGAGTTGGTCACTGCCCTTTCCGAGCTTCTTTTTCAAAAATGCTTCGATGAATCCATCGAGATCCCCGTCCATCGACGGATGACACATTGCTGATCTGATGGCCGGTTCGGTGATCTTTAACCATCTGGTAGGGTTGGAACACGTAGGAGCGAATCTGGCTGCCCCACGCGATATCCTTCTTCTCACCGACGATCGCGTTAAATTCCGCTTCCTTCTTTTTCTGTTCCAATTCAAAGATGCGCGCTTTCAAGATCTTCATGGCGCCGTTTCGATTTTGAAGCTGCGAGCGCTCATTCTGACATTGCACGACAATGCCGCTCGGCAAGTGCGTAATGCGGATGGCGGTTTCGACCTTGTTGACATTCTGGCCTCCGGCCCCGCCGGCGCGGAAGGTATCGATCCGGAGATCCTTGTCTTCGACCACGACATCGACATCTTCACTCAGCTCCGGATACACGAAGACGGACGCGAACGACGTGTGCCGTCGCTTGTTCGAATCGAACGGGGAAATGCGAACCAGTCGATGAACCCCTGCCTCCGCCTTCAGGTAGCCATAGGCATATGGTCCGGTGATCGAAATCGTCACGCTTTTGATACCGGCTTCGTCGCCGGGCAACAGGTCTAATGTTTCCACCTTGAACTTCTTGTGCTCCGCCCACCGCACATACATTCGGAGGAGCATCTGTGCCCAATCCTGTGATTCCGTGCCACCGGCGCCGGGATGAATCGCGATGATGGCATTGTTAGGATCAAGGTCGCCCGAGAGGAGGAGCTCCAGACGCAGCGTGGCGAGTCGTGGCTCTAACTGATTCAATTCACTGACTAGCTCGGTCTCGATCCCCACGTCGCCGCTCTCATGCGCGAGTTCCAACAGGGCTCCGAGGTCGCCCATTTTGGCTTCAATTTCACGCCACTGCTGGAGCTCGCGCTCGATGGTCGCCTTTTTCCTACTCACCACGGCAGCGGTGCGGGTGTCGTTCCAGAAATGCGGCTGGCCCATTTGCGCTTCAAGTTCTTCCAACTCGGCGGTCATATGAGCGAAGTCAAAGATGCCCCCGTAATTCGGAAACTTGCTCGCCGAGGTCGCGAACACGAACTTCGACATCCTCTAACATGGAGCGATCCTCCTTCCATCATGCCGGCGTGATAATTGTCAGGGCTGGTTCCTTCGTGCGGAAGTACCCGAACAGAAATAAAAGTCCGCAGATTATAACACAGGCGTACGCAAACACGTCGCCATAGTAGCTGTAAAATGTGCGAGAGTGTTTGATCGGAATCGTCGCCTGTAAGGCCAGTTCCGTAAACAGGGGCGTGGCCTGGGTGACCTCTCCGAAAGGATCGACGAACCCGGAAATTCCCGTATTGGCGGCACGTGCGAACGCGAGGTGATTTTCGATCGAGCGAAAGACGACCATCGCAAAGTGTTGAGCCGGCGCCGAGGAAGGTCCAAACCACCCATCATTCGTGATCGTCACCAGAAACTCTGCACCGTTGGCGGCGAACTGACGGACCAAGTCCGGAAAAATCACTTCGTAGCAGATAGCGACGCCGAACCTCACAGCCCGCGGGGTGGTGGACGTGCCGCGTTCCCACGACTTGGGATGAAACGACAGGATTTTTGATCCCGGTCCCGGCTCAAAGTCGCCGATGCCCTCCACGAGTTTGTCGAGAAAGAACAGCAATGATGATTTCAGGGGGATGTATTCTCCGAACGGCACGAGATGGTGCTTGTCATACCGGCCAAGGATTGTGCCGTCCCTGCCCAGCAGATAGGCACTGTTCAGGAGGTATGGTCGGCGGTCTGGATAAAACCGAAGCGCCGGACTGCCGAGAAGGAGCGGCGCCTGAGCACGTTCCGCCCACGCGATCAGTTCTAGCTGATATTCCTTTTCGCGCTCCAAGATGAACGGTGTTGCAGCTTCCGGCCACACGATCAAGTCTGTATCAGTCCCCAGCTGAGCGGTCAGGAGGTCAAGGCGTCGCATGGTCTCATCGCGAAACGACGCATCCCACTTCACAGCTTGATCGATATTCGGTTGGACGACACCCACAGTGACGGTAGGGTGCGCCTCTTTCACGGCTCTGTCGCTTAGGACGGCTGAACTATAGAACCAGGAGAGCACCATGCAGGCCGCTGCGGTCGTGAGGAGTTCCCACGGAAGTTTGGCCGGGTGAAAGCCACGGAAAAATGGCATGATCCACAAAATGAGCTCAGCCAGGGCCACATTCACCAGCACGACCAAAAAGGACACTCCGTAGACTCCGGTATGGTCTGCCACCTGGATCAAGTCCAGTTCACGGTACTGTGAATAGCCCAGGAGACACCACGGAAGACCTGAGAGAAGGTAGGTCCGAAAGAATTCGAGCGCGACCCAGAAGCACGGGGCAAAGAAAATTCCATAACGTGGGATGAGCTCCCGGAGCCAGACAAACGCGAGGCTATAGAGCGCGACGTACAGTCCGAGGTAGGCGGTAAGGAGCAGCAGAATCGCGTAACTGATGGGCTCTGGTACCTTGCCGTAGGTCGTCATGGCCGTGAGACCCAGGCCATGATACCGGTAAATCCAATGACTCCGCTCAGCCAGCCGATCCAAAATGCGCGTTGTCTGGAACATTGATCGAGCGCGAGATGGAGAGGAATGAGGACGACCCAGGCGAGCAATCCCCAGTCGAACTTCGGAAAGCAGAGGGGCAACAACAGCCCGCTCGCGCAGGCAAACATGATTTGGCGCGAACGAACTCCATCCATCGTGCCGTACCTTAGCGAAAAGATTCGCCGACTTGCAAGAGAACACACGAACAATCAGAGACTTGGGACGTTTACCACGTGCTTTCCCCGGTAAGGTAGGGTATTCTTGATTGGTATGGAACGGCGTCAGCATCGTCGTGTTTCGGGACAGGTTAAGACTCTGATTCGGGTAAACTCGCATGAGGTGGAAGGGGAGACGGTCGATCTTTCACTCGGCGGCGCCAGGATCGAGAGCCCACTGGATGTCCAACCGGGAAGACCAATCGTGGTCAAACTCCTGATTCCGGGTGACGACGTTCCGATCGTGATCGAGCAAGCGCAGGTTCAATGGAGCATCGATCGGACCTTTGGTGTGAGGTTTTTCGACGTGCCGAAGCAAGAGCAGGACGAATTAGAAGCGTTGATCGAAGAATGTATTGCGCTGGACGAAGGAAGAGAGGCATGAAACTGGTGAGCACTCAGAACGAACCGCAGAATGACGACCCGCGCAGTTGGATGGGTGGTGAAGCAACTGTCGGTTCCCAAGCCCGCCGCTATATCCGCCGCCAAGCAGGGCCACCGGTGTCGCTACTTGGTGTCATCCTCGGTCTTACCTTCCTCGGCGGCCTCGCGCTGGGGAGTTCCTTCGGCCTACTTTGTCGGAACAAGAGAGACTAGCGCGACTGCAGCTTACGCTGTATCGAGAATCTTCCATATGTGACACGGTATCTTGCATTTCGTACCTGTCCGATCCAGCCAGCACACCGCTTCAGATATAACGCGTTCATCATGACAGAGATTCCGGAAGCTTGCCGAATCCTCCCATGATTGCGGTCTAATCAACAGGCTATTTCTGCATCTCAGTCAGGTATAGAATGAAGATATGCGGCATCTTATGAGATCGTCACCTTTGGGTGTCAAGCTTGTCGCTA
>JAAUPT010000188.1 GCA_012032965.1 Nitrospira sp. | reverse complement strand
GTGCGCCCGCACTATTCTCGTCCGCCTCTTTCTGCTTGGCGGCGAGATCTTCGGGCGAGAGCGCGGCGCGTTTGATCGGATTATCGTTGGGCCCGGCGAGCAACCCCTTCCATCCGCTCAAGTCGCGCCCATTGAACAGGGCCTTGAACCCGGCCGGCGGGGTGTTGTCCTTGACCGACGCTTGCGAGAGGTCCTTGATGCGGATGTTGCGGAACTCGAGATAGTCGTTGTGCCCCAGAAAACCGATCCGGCCCTTTTCGCGAAGCAATCCCGGATGCTTTTGCAGGAGCTTCACATCGGTCACGGAGTTCAAATCGGCGTCCAGAATGGTCTGGCCGTTGACGACAATCTTGACGCGTCGTCCGAGGGCGGAGATTTCCTGCTCGTTCCATTGGCCGGCGGGTTTCAGGGCACCTGTTTTGGCCGCGACACAATCGTAGATGGATCCGTGAAACTGCTCCGGTCTGAGCTTGCCCCACTTTCCGCTCCGGGCGGCTTCTTCCTCCAGGATTTGAATTTCCATCCCGACATAGGCGGCGTCGCCTTCGATCGGGGCGCGAATGCCGACGCCGTTGTTGGAACCCGGCTCCAGTTTGAATTCGAAGCGAAACACGAAATCCGCGTAATCCTTCTCCGTGTAGAGGTTTCCCCCGCCCCCTTTGGCGCAATAAATGACCCCGTCCTTGACACCGTAACCGTCGCCATGCTTGTTCACCATGGTCCATCCCTTCAACGATTGGCCGTCAAAAAGGCTGACAAATCCGGGTTACGGCGCAAACCGCCCTCGGGACCGGGCCAGGATCAGGCTGAGGGTGAGGCTGAGGGTGAGGGTGAAGGTGAGGCGGGTGAGAGTGGATTTGAAGGAGATCATCAATGTGCGTTTCATATCGTTGGTTCCAGGTGAACACAGACGACATACACACCCTGTACGATTCACGCAACGGTGAATTTTTTTTACCACGACCAGGACGGTGCCCTTCGACCTTGCTCAGGACAGGCCCCTGGACCCCATTGCCGCTTCGCGGCCGACCCGCGCCGGTTCATGGCCCCAACTCACGTCCAATTTTTGGAGGTCCGGCCTCTCCATGAACCACAAATCTCTTTCAACCACGAATGGACTCGAATGGACACGAATTCGGAGAGGGGTGGAAGGGTTGAGACTATGGAAGTGGTTCAAGGACCGTGAGCACGCCCGTCGGGGCGAGGCGGCTTCCCAAGAACCGTGAACGCTGCTTTCGACGCAACGCTTTCCCAATTAACAATTAACAATTAACAATTTTCAATGATCAATTTGCAATCGTACCGCATGGATTGAAAATTGATCATTGCAAATTGACCATTTCAAATTGGGTTCATGGCCCCAACTCACGTCCAATTTTTGGAGGTCCGGCCTCTCCATGAACCTGCCAAAGTCCAAACGCCAAATTTCCAACTCCAAACCGTTTGGCCTTTGGCATTTAAAGTTCCCTATCCGTGCCCATCCGTGAAATCCGTGGTCAAAAAAATGCCTTGCCCGAGGTGCTTAGCGTAGGCCTCGACGAGGGAGAGTGCCTGCAATACCGGAGGCGTGTTGTTTTAACCACGGATGGGCACGGATGGAGAGACAACGAACAGGCCCGCTTCTACTTCACATGAACCGTGAACACTGTGTTCGCACGCAACGCTTTCCCAATTAACAATTAACAATTTTGCCTCTTCAGCAAAATCTGTGGGTTGATTCTGGCTCCGGGAGCTGGCCCATGGTGTGGAATAGAGCGATTTTGAGCACTTCGAAGCTCCTAAAACCGTAGGCTTTTCTCGTAGTCAGATTTATCTTGCGGTTCATTCCTTCAACGGAGCCCGCAGAAATCTGCTTTTTAGCTTTGAACCAGTTGAAGATTTTCTCCTGATGCTTGCGCATGCTCCGAACAAACCGTTTGATTGGCACTAGCCTTGAACGGTTGGCCCTGCCGCACCATTTTGTTAGATACCACCGAGCCCAATGGGGACTGCTGTAGGTCCAGAGCAACTGAAAACTTTCCTTGAGCAGATAGGCTCGAACCGTCTTCAGATCGTAACTCAGCACCTCCTTGAGTTTGGTTTTTTGATCGGGCTTGAGATTCTCCCGGCGTTTGAGAAAGCAGTACTTGGTGTGTTTGAGGACCTCCTCATATCCCTCCCGAGTCATCCGTCTGGCTTCGGAGGCGCGGATCTGGTCCAAGGCTTTGTTGAGATTGACCACAATGTGAAAGCGATCTAACACATGCAGCGCCTGAGGCGCTTTCTTGGCGATAACCTTTAAATACGGCTTCCACATGTCCGAGCAAATGTACTTCAACTTTTGCGTTTGCTCTCGACCCAACGCACGGAAAAACTCCAGCA
The DNA here is from genome assembly GCA_012032965.1 of Nitrospira sp. Classification (GTDB taxonomy): domain Bacteria; phylum Nitrospirota; class Nitrospiria; order Nitrospirales; family Nitrospiraceae; genus Nitrospira_D. The sequence goes on along the minus strand of JAAUPT010000188.1, from coordinate 2,547 downwards.
AGGATCGCACTCTTCGCCCTTCGGTGACACTGAGCAGTCGTTTGAACCCTTCATCAATCTGATAAACCAACGTCATGTATTTGGAGCCTTTGGCGTATTGCATCTCATCGACACCGATGGCTTCAATGCCCCTCAATTGCCGCATTTTCAGGCCATAGTCGACCACCGCTTTGACCGAGCGATAAACACTCTCCCAGCTAACTTCAAAGCACAACCCCACTTCTTTCCAACTCAGTCGACGCGCCCAGCGTGCCAAAAACAGTTCCAGCGCCTGGGTTCGTTGACTCTTGCCCTGAGCCCAGGGCACCGATTCCACTCGGACTCCATGGCGGGAGCAGTTGACCCGGCGCATCTGGTATCGAAAATACACAGGTATCCCCCACAAGGGCACAAACCTGAAGCGTCGCTCCTCCTGATGATCGTAGGTGCCTGCTTTCTCTCCACACTTGCCGCATTGGCCTCGGCTATTGCGACGAGGGATAATCCTCACCACCAGCGCTTGGACCCCACCGACTTTCTCCCACTGGGCCTTGTCGTAAACAAAGGATTTGAACTTCTGGCATTGATTGAGCAAAGTCTGTATCAGCATCGGCACTTTCTGTTTGGTTTGTTTAGCGACACCCTTTATAGAGAGACCGCCGATGCTTTTCCATTCCTCATGTCCCTTCCCCCCCTCTTTTCACATCGGACCTGGGGAAACCGCTAAGAAACGGCACTGCCAAGCAGACGCCAAGGAGGTGGGCCCCATCTTGCGCCGGGCCGATGGGGCAGACTCCGGGAGTTGGGGGGAGTGGGGGCAACTCCCGGAGTCTGCGGCCCGCGCCACTCTTCAATCCCCTGCTTTGACCCACTCATTCTGCCGAAGACCCACAATTTTCAATGATCAATTTGCATGGATTGAAAATTGATCATTGCAAATTGACCCTTTCAAATTGGGTTCATGGCCCCAACTCACGTCCAATTTTTGGAGGTCCGGCCTCTCCATGACCAGGGCGGTGCCCCACTGCCATTGAATTAAGGAGCATGTGCCTCAAAAGACGAACTTTTTGACGCGTTTCTGGAAATGATACCCACGGCTGAGCGAGGATTTTGGTCTGGGGACCTTTCGCTTGGCTCGCACGCTGACTGCGGCGTTAAGGAAAAGCTTCTGCAATTTGGCTAGCACCGTCTCGGCTGGAGTCTGGCTGGCCAGCAACTCCAACAGTTGGTCCTTCAGGGCATGGTAGCAGACAGCCCGATTGACTTGCTTGGGATGTAGATGCCCGGCACTTTGCTCCTTTAAGGCATCCTCTGCGGGAGCACTTAACACGCTCTCCAAGTTGGCCACCAGCAGCGTGGAGTGAAAATCCTGGCGCACCGCTTCGGCTGTCTCGCCCGTGAAATTCTCCAAATCCAGGCGGCCTTTGACCATCCCGTAAAAGGTCTCGTGATTCCATCGCCGGTGGTAGACTTCCAGAAACTCCTGGGTTGGATACTCCACGGGATCCAACAGCGAGGTGACCAACACTTCCAACTCCCCGGTGGGCAATCGCAAACTGACAAAACGCACCACCAGTTCCAAGGGCAGCCCTAACTGCCGCAATTGAACTTTGACATGCGCTGGGGCAAATAATTTGACCTGAAGGCTGCGGCCGGCTCGGTTGAGACGAAACAAATCCTGAGCCGCACGGAAGCAAGCCCGGGAGCAGCGGGCGATAAGGTGCAATCCCAAGTGGTGGTGCCAGGCCAAGTACTCATAGCCCGTATAACCTCGGTCATTGATCAGCACATCCCCCGCTTTGGCCTGCTTGAGTTGCTCAATCGCCAACTCCACTTCCCCAAGGCTGCTGGGCTCCAAGCGCCCATCCAACGCCACCCGGTTGTTCAGATCGTAGAGCACCGACATCCGGGCCTCGGGATAGCGGATGCCCGTTTGTCCCGACTGGTTGCTCACTTCCACCGGGCTGAACTGCTCGAAGAGTTGGCGATGATTGGGCAGGCGTACCAGTGAACTGTCCACTCCAAGCAGCCGATGTCCATGCCACAACCTCATCGGCCTGCTGGCCTGCGGTCCGTAGATCCATGGCAACACACACTCCCGATTCAGTTCCTCAAAGGCCGTATGCTTGAGCTTGGCTCGGGCGTGCGTCCACGCTCCGCTGGTCACCGGCTCATACAACTGCCCTCCGGCCAGTTCATCCAGAAACTCATGCAAGTGACGCTGGATCGACTTGACCGTCTTTTGGAGCGTAAAGAGCATCACCACCGTAAAGGTCAGTTGACGTTGACGCGTGAAATCCTGCGCCCGCACGCGATGGCGCGCCTTGAACTCCGCTGAGCACAGCCAGCTTCGCAATTTCTCGATAAGAGCAACAAGATCATGGGGAATATTTTGTGGAATCGTACGCATCCCCATTGTAATTAGCGATTGTATTTACATTGTACATTCTAAAATTCAGCCAATTCACATCCCTTCCTTAATTCAATGGCAGTGGGGCACCGCCCTGGTTCATGGGACGTCAAACCGAGCCCGGCTCGGGATGAACCCACGGGGCGCGGTAAGGTCGG
>JAAUPT010000187.1 GCA_012032965.1 Nitrospira sp. | reverse complement strand
GCCGCTACGGCCGTCGTCTTTTCCGGCACCCTGCAGGCCGACCATCATCATGATCGTCGGAGGCCTGGAACTTAGGGCAAGCCCCGCCCGCTCGTGCCCCATCATCGCACGTAGCTCATCCCAGACAACTTTGACGACCTGGTGTCCAGGTGTCAGGCTCTGCAGCACTTCCTGCCCGATGGATTTTTCACGGACCCGATCAATAAACTCTTTAACAATTTTAAAGTTGACGTCCGCTTCGAGCAGCGCAAACCGCACCTCTTTCAGCGCGTCGGTAATGTTTTGCTCGGTGAGCACACCCTGCCCACGAAGCTTCCGTATGATTTTCTCAAACTTCTCGCTCAGCGCATCAAGCATACCGTTAGACCGCCACAAAGAAAGAGGCCATCGAGGCCTTACATCAGACCTTCGATCGCCTCGAAAATCCTAGAAAAAGAGCATCGGGGAGTGTACTAGGACCAATAAAGGCAAGTCAAGGTGATCAGAAGTCAGTAGTTTTATTGACATGCCGTAAACCTTCGGATATGGTGTTTTTCAAGCACTATAAAAAACCTGCACAATAGACACATCCACAAGGAGGACGAACGGCCACGTGCGAAAATCGCCCTGGGTGCTTCTCATGTTTGTGCTGATCGGCGGCCTGCTGGGCGGAATACTTGGAGAGATCCTCCATGTCATGGCGCCTCAAGGAACTATCCAGAGCATCTTCTCGACTCATTTCACGCCTGGCATTAACCCACCTCTCACCATTGACCTCGTCTTGATCAATGTCGTGCTTGGGTTCAGCATTAAGATCAACATCTTGAGCATCATTGGGATGTTTATCGGCATCTACCTCTACAAACACGTTTAAGATTTCGCATTCAAAGCCTGAAGCCGCAAGGATCGAACCTGATTTCGTAACTCTGCAGCCCGTTCGAAGGCCAGCTCCTTAGCAGCAGCCTTCATCTCGACCTCCAATCGTTCGATCAATTGATCCATTGACTCAGAACTCCCGTAGGACTCCATCGATTCAGCTGCGAGGCCCAGCTGTACGTAGTCCATGTCGCCCACCGCATACTCGAGGAAGGAATACCCTTTGTAATCCCAACCGGGGTAATGCCATGCACTCGGTTATACTCAGCCTGGATCCCCCGGCGGCGGTTTGTTTCTTCAATCGCCTGCTTCATCGAATCAGTCACGAAATCTCCATAAAAAATCACCCGCCCTTCGAGATTGCGTGCGGCTCGACCGGCCGTTTGGATCAACGCACGGTACGACCGTAGATAGCCCTCCTTGTCGGCATCCAGAATGGCAACAAGGCTCACTTCGGGGAGGTCGAGCCCTTCGCGTAACAAGTTGATCCCAACCAGCACATCAAATATCCCACGTCGGAGATCGCGTACGATTTCAGCTCGTTCCAGCGTCTTAATATCGGAGTGCAAATAGCGCACTTTGATTCCCAAGTCGTGATAATACTCTGTTAAATCTTCCGCCATGCGCTTCGTGAGCGTCGTGACCAGCACCCTGCCGCCCTTGGCAACTTCCGAACGAACCTGACCAAGCAGATGATCCACCTGTCCCTTTGCCGGCACCACATCAATCGGCGGATCCATCAGACCGGTCGGGCGAACGATCTGTTCGATCACATCAGAACCGGCATGCCTCAGCTCATAGGGACCGGGCGTGGCGGACACATACACCACTTGATTGAGACAGCTTTCGAATTCGGCAAACTTCAGGGGGCGGTTGTCAACTGCCGATGGAAGTCTAAACCCATACTCCACCAGAGTCCGCTTTCGCGAATAGTCTCCTTCGTACATGCCTCCAACCTGAGGAACGGTCGCGTGAGACTCATCGACGATCAGCAGAAAATCTTTCGGAAAATAATCTAATAACGTAGGAGGCGCCTCGCCGGACATCCGCCCGCTGAGATGGCGCGAGTAATTCTCAATCCCATGGCAATAGCCCATCGCTCGGATCATTTCGAGATCAAATTTGGTGCGTTGCTGGATCCGTTGGGCCTCCACCAGTCGTCCTGCTTTCCTGAAATACTCCACTCGTTCATCGAGCTCCTCCTCAATGCCGGTAATCGCCCGTTCATAGCGATCTGGAGCGATGAGGTAATGGGTATTCGGATAGATCGCGATCTTGGGAAGCTTGCCGAGCGATTTCCCGGTGAGGGGATCAATTTCGTGAATGGCATCAACGGCGTCTCCGAACAGCTCGATGCGTACTGACTTCGCCTCTGACGAGGCAGGAAAAATTTCGATGACATCGCCACGCGCACGAAAGGTACCACGATGAAAATCGACATCATTGCGCTCATACTGAATCTCGACGAGCTTCGCCAAAATCTTTTCGCGCCTCGTTTCTGTGCCTTCTTCGAGGTACACCAACATGTCGTGGTAGACCTCCGGCGAGCCTAGCCCGTAGATACAGGACACCGACGACACAATCAGAACATCATTGCGCTGCAGCAACGCCGTCGTGGCGGAATGGCGCATCTGATCGATGGCATCGTTGATCGACGCATCCTTTGCAATATAAGTATCGCTCTGAGGAATGTATGCTTCCGGCTGGTAATAGTCGTAATAGCTGACGAAATACTCGACCGCGTTCTGTGGGAAGAACTGCTTGAATTCTTGATAGAGCTGTCCGGCCAAGGTCTTATTGTGGACCAACACCAGCGTCGGCTTTTGAACGTGTTCGATGAGATTCGCCATCGTGAAGGTCTTGCCGGATCCGGTCACGCCCAGCAAGACCTGATGCGGTTTCCCAGATTGCACTCCTGCTGTCAGTCTAGTGATAGCCTGTGGCTGATCTCCGCAGGGTTTGAAGGGAGCTTCTAGTTTAAAAGGTTGCACAACAATCTCCAGCCGCCCATCTTAGCAGATCTCAGCGGTCCCACGCTCTTGGAAGCATGACATTGCGGACTACGTGGGCCACATTGCTGATCGACCGTTGATCGTCGATCCCTATTGATGGAAAGAGGTTTGGTGGGCCGTGTAGGGGTTGAACCTATGGCTGCTGATAAAGAGTGAACAAAGGGGGTTGCTCAAGTCGTCAAAGACCTTGGCCAATTCTGCGTCAATCACCTAGCACATATCATTGTAGTTTGATTTCAAATCATTTCGTTTCACCCTACTTGTCGCTCACTGTAGCACGTAGCACCCCAGTAAGGCAGTTGCTGCCCTGAAGCCACTGCGGCCCAAACGAAAAAGGGCTACCGGAAGTCCCCGGCAGCCCTTCGTCTCACACCAGGCAGATTCGCGCTTAACCGTGACCGCCTCCAAATCCTCCTCGCCCTCCTCCGCCGGAACGGGGCTCCTGAGGACGAGCTTCATTCACCGTTAACGTACGACCACCGAACTGCGTACCGTTTAACGCAGTGATCGCGGCTTGCGCTTCAGCGTCTTCCGACATTTCAACAAAACCGAATCCCCGAGACTGTCCGGTAAACTTGTCTGTGATGATCCGCGCCGAGGCCACAGCCCCATGCGCCGCAAACAAGTCGCTCAGTTGTTGCTCAGTCGTTGAATAGGGTAACCCGCCGACATAGATCTTCGCACCCATCAGACTCCTCCTTCTTTGACACAAAGATGTTGTCTTGGACTCGAGAAAGGAACGAGGAAGGGATGGGCCGAAGACGTCAACACCACGGCGACTTAGCTCTGTCTTCCGATCAGATTCCCGGGCTGGGCCAAAACAACATTCGTCCAGGCCTTGTCACTCTCAGCGCCGGTCTTGCCAGGCCTTTCGCAAACCAGCAGCAGCATGCTACTCCAGACCACCGGAAAAGGCAAGCTTGAGCTAGTAGGCCGGCGGCGAAGAAAGCGGTCGGTGGGAAAATAGAGGGACTGCATGGAAGCTATCGAAAAACATCGCGGATTTCCCGACCAAGACCAATCCGATCTGTCCCAATCCAAGCGTCTGGTCCTCGACGGAAAGAACAAGCGTTCCATCGACATACAGTTCGATAAAATCTTTACTGATGATCGTGTTCCGTTGCACTCTCAGGGAATGCCAATCGACCGGCTTCAGGTTGACCGAAGCTTGAGCGAGGGGCGTATCACGTCCATCAGAGATACGAAAGAGTTGTGCCTTGCGTAGAACCGGATCGACAACCGCAGCGTAAAAATTCTTGGCGTCTCGCGCACCGAAGACCACCCCCCCAGCCCCTGCGCCGTCCGGCGCATGAAAGCGAACGCTGAGATCCGGATATTCGTACTCCAACCCCTTGGCCATCAATACCTGATAGCACACCTGCATACAGTCGGATGAGCCGGTAACAACATTGGGTAGAGAAGGTGCTTTCGAGCTTGCTAGCACAGCCCACTTGGCAGATGACTCACCATAGAGGTGCCTTGCTCGAAGCCGTCGGGTAGACCCTGGATCTGATCCTGGTCGAAGGTCCACTTCTGAAAAAGCCCGCCGGTCGCTTGTTTCTTGAGATTGGTAGCCTTTTCCTCTTGGGTTTCGGTCTGAACGCCGTAACTAGAACTGGTCCCCGCCAGCCAACCAAGACTCGCCAAGAGAAGAACGGAAGGCATGGGTTGGAGTTGTCTCATGATAGGCCACATAATCCGCCTACCTTGTGTTTCTTGGTTTCTTGATTTGAAGGATCTCGCGTTGTAATCGGTCTCGTTCTTCGAGAATTTTCTTCCTCCGCTCCCACCGATCCCACGTCCACCACCGCAGCTTCTCCCTGAATGTCACCGTCTGCGGCTTGGCGCTGCCAGCAGGGGCCTCCTGGAATAAATAGCCTTCGTGGCTGTCGCGTTGTTCAAAAAAGCGCCGGTACAAATGATCATACAGTCCTTTGCCTGGCTCACCGCTTGCCATACTCACTCCATGACGACTGAATCGATTCCGGTAGCCTCACCTAGTGACCAACAGAGCGCAGTGTCGAAAAGAACCGTGCGACTGGATCTC
>JAAUPT010000186.1 GCA_012032965.1 Nitrospira sp. | reverse complement strand
CATCGTGGTATCCCCCTTTGACTCGATGCAGCTCCGCACAAACGCCTCCCGACGCTATAAACGCGTCAAGGGAGCCAAGGTGATCATTTGGAAAATTCTCCGAGTCGCCGAGAAGGCGTGGCGGAATCTGCAGGCGCCGGAGTTGTTGCCGTTGGTGGCTTCTAGCGTGCCGTTCAAAGACGGGGTGATGACACAGTCCGCAGCCCTCGTAAATGCCACGAATTCTCAGCCGGAGAAAACCGCCGCCTGACTCATATTTTCTTTTCCTTGGATGGCGATTCCCAACCTACCACATCAAAGTATCCTCAGGCTTGGCACGCTGGCATCTCTGAACATTTGCCATTTCCTAAAGGTCGCCTGATCCTGATTCCTCTCTTGTGCCCTTCACATGGGCTGAGGTAAGATGCTGCTCGTCAACGATTTCCCGCCCTATCGACGGTTTCCGTTGTGGATGCGGTGTGATCCTTCTGCATTATGATGTGGAGAGGTGGCCGAGTGGCCGAAGGCAGCGGTTTGCTAAACCGCCGTAGGGACAAAATCTCTACCGAGGGTTCAAATCCCTCCCTCTCCGCCATTCTTTCCGATTCACATCTCTTTGGATAGTCAACCTACAGCATCCTTTGTGCGTGGTGCCGTAAGATTTCTGTTGTGAGATTGGAACGTGTATCGTATTCTTACGACCTACATTAGCCCCTCATAAGAAAGGATCATTTATCCATGTCATCAATGCGAATTCCTGCCCTGTGCGTGGCCACTGGGCTGTATCTCCTTACCGCTCCGGCGCTCGCAGCCTCGTCGGATCCAAGTAACGATGACCAGAAAACTCTGTATGCCCTTGGATTAGCGATCAGTCAATCACTCGGAACTTTTTCCTTGAGCGAGACCGAACTTGATATGGTCAAGCATGGTATAACCGATGGCGTGCTCAAGCGCCCTCAAAAGGTCGACCTCCAAACATTTGGACCAAAGATTCAACTGCTACAACAGTCTCGCCTCGCGATGGTCGCCGAGGGTGAAAAGAAGGCGGGTGCCGCATTTCTGACAAAAGCGGCTGCGGAGAAAGGGCAACCAAAACGGAGTCAGGCATCGTCATCACCCCCATCAAACCAGGCTCTGGTGCGACGCCAAAGGCAACGGATACGGTCAAGGTTCATTATCATGGCACATTAACCGACGGGACGGTATTCGATAGTTCCGTCAAGCGAGGAGAGCCAGCCACCTTTCCCCTTGACAAAGTTATCAAGTGTTGGACGGAAGGTGTCCAGAAGATCAAGGTCGGTGGAAAAAGCCGGCTGGTTTGCCCAGCCAATCTGGCTTATGGTGATGCGGGATCACCACCGGTTATTAAGCCGGGATCCACTTTGTTGTTCGAAGTCGAGCTACTCGAGATCATCAGCAAATAGGCACCTTGGTGACCGCCCTATTCCGAAGGGGTGGTCACCGATTCCTTTCAGCCGAAAACCTTACCAACGTCTAAACACCGTTCGTGCCAGTAGCTTTTATCTGGACTATTGTGAATGGGACGGATCCCACGAATCGCATTCAGCCTTTGCATCCTTCCCCCCTGCGCTGGCTGATTCTCGGTCTCCTCTTTGCCATTAGCGTCGTTACCTACATTGATCGTGTGAATATCTCCGTCACAGCTCGGCAAATGATGCCGGCGCTGGGGCTGACCGATCAGGAAATGGGCCTGATCTTTTCGGCATTCGTCGTCGGGTACGCACTGTTCCAGATCCCTGGTGGATGGCTCAGTGATCGCTGGGGCATACGCATCGTGCTGACACTCGCACTGGTCTGGTGGTCCTGCTTCACCGCTTGGACCGCCACTGCCGCGACGTCGTTCATAGCCGGACCGCTCGGAATCGTCGGTGCACTGGCCCTGGTCAGATTTCTTCTCGGTGTCGGCGAAGCAGCCGCCTTACCGACATTTAATCGTGCCGTCACCGACTGGCTTCCCCCTCATGAGCGCGGTCTTGGTATCGGAATCGCCATCGGCGGAATTGGAATCGGCGCGGCGATTACTCCACCCCTCACCGCGTGGATTATGGTCAACCATGGCTGGCAGATGGCCTTTTACCTTTCAAGCGGCTTAGGGGTAGGCCTTGCAGTTATCTGGTGGCTCCTGGCTGCTGATCGCCCAACCAGTCATCGATGGCACCACCATCGCGAGACGGGACAGCCTAAGGTTTCGTTTCCCGTCACGCGGCCCTCGATTCCTTGGACCACCTTCCGAAACACACGGAGTATCTGGTGGCTCGTGCTGAGCTACGGGTGTCTAGGCTATGTTGCGTATGTCTACATGTCATGGTTCTATCTCTACCTTGTGAATGAGCGTGGTTTCACCATCTTAACTGGTGGATTGTTTGCTGCCGCTCCCTTTCTGACAATCCTCGTCTCTTGTCCACTCGGTGGATGGGTCACCGATCGGTTGACGATGCGCCACGGCATCACCAAAGGCCGCCAGATCGTGGGCATGACCGGCATGGGGTTAGCCGCAGGCTCGATCGCGCTCGGTGCCAGCGTGGAATCTCCCTATCTGGCGATCGCCAGCCTCTCATCGGGTGCAGGCTGGCTTTACTTCACCATCGGCGCCTATTGGTCTTCGACGAGCGATCTTTCCCCCACTCATGCCGGCAGCTTGTCAGGTCTCATGAATATGGGTGCCAATCTCGGCGGAGCTCTTTCTCCTACACTCACACCGTGGCTCGCTCACCAGTGGGGATGGCCCACTTCGCTCGGCTTTGCCGCAGTGATGGCCCTTATCGGTGGGATCATGTGGCTAGGCATCCGCCCAGGGGACGGACTCGCAAAAGACCGCCTTGCGCCCTGACGGAACGAACTCATGGTCGTCGCCAGTCCTTGTTATCGAGAAGACTGCCTTGATACAGTCAGATCATGAGAATGCAGTTTCAAAAGAAAGACCCTCGCATCACGATTACGACGAGGCTCGGCGACATCAAAATTCGTCTTTATTCTGACGCGGCGCCACGTCATGTCGAGAACCTTCTCAACCTCGTCAAGATCGGCTTTTATGACGGTACCACCTTTCACCGTGTGGTACCCGGGTTCATTATTCAAGGCGGCGATCCGCTAAGCAAACATCCCGATCGCCTGCTCCATGGAACTGGAGGACCAGGGTACTTTCTGTCACCAGAGACGAGTGACTATCCCCACAAGCGTGGCGCCTTGTCCATGGCCAAAATGCCGCGTGAGAGTAATAGCACACGCGACTTCAACGATAATGGCTCTCAATTTTTATCTGCGTGGATGACAATAGCGGTCTTGATCGTCGCTATTCGGTGTTTGGTGAAGTTTTTCGTGGAATCGAGGTCGTCGACAAGATCGTCAGCGTCCCTCGTGATGAGCGAGACAATCCGTTAGAGCCGATCATCATCACCATGAGCGCGAAGGAATAGTTGATCAGGCATCGGCACGGCATTCCGATGGACGCAGAGACCAATCATCCCAAAGGGGCTATCCTCTCAGCATCAGACTCTGCGTCCATTCGTCTGGCAGGCCGAACCATCAAAACGGGCGGACTTGTCGCATTTCCAACGGAAACAGTCTATGGCCTTGGCTGTGACGCGACGAATGCCGTCGCTGCCGCGAGGGTCTTCGAGGCCAAACAACGTCCACAGTTTGATCCGCTCATCGTGCATATTGCTGATCGAATGCAACTGGATGCGGTTGTCGCATCACAGACCCCAATGGCTCAGAAACTCATGGATGCGTTCTGGCCTGGTCCGATGACGTTGGTCTTACCAAAACAATCGATCATCCCTGATCTCGTCACAGCCGGCTTATCGACAGTTGCGGTTCGAATGCCGAACCACCCCATAGCGCAAGCTTTCATCAGAGAAGCAGGCACCCCCATCGCTGCACCCAGCGCCAATCCGTTCGGCTACGTCAGTCCCACGAATGCTCGCCATGTTTCCGAGAGCCTTGGAAACAGAGTAGACATCATTCTCGACGGTGGGCCCTGCCAGGTCGGCGTAGAATCAACAATCGTTTCGCTGCTTGGCCCTCAACCAGAACTATTGCGGCCCGGCAGTATCACACTCGAACAACTCATGGCCGTTATCGGTCCAGTGCATTGCCTGTCATCGAACCATACTCACCCAATCGCCCCCGGTCAATTGACGCGCCATTATGCGACGCTCACTCCCCTAACTATTCTCGCTTCTGCCGAGACTAGACCAGTCTTGAGGCCTACAGAGCGTGCAGGTCTGCTGCGCATCTCCCAATCGAGAGAGAGCGAAATCGGCTTTGCTGCTATTGAGGTCTTGTCCCCTGCCGGTGACATCCGAGAGGCAGCACGAAATCTCTTCGCCGGCCTTCGGAGGTTGGACTCTCTTGGTCTGGATCGAATCTATGCGGAGCCTTGTAAGGAAGAAGGGCTAGGGGTGGCGATCATGGATCGCCTGCGCCGCTGTGCGGCACGTTGAGACTGGAAAACCCTGCGGTACTGATTTCGATCGCTCACGGTTTGCGAAGCAGGAGCATGCTCGACGGGCTTCTTACTTTTCTCCCCCACCTAACACCACATGAAACGTCAGATCAGCATCGACTCGGCGAACTTTAACAGCAACCTCTTGTCCTGGGGTGGTGTGCTCGATGAGATAATTTTTCAACTGGGCACCATCCAGAATTTCCGTGTTCTCAATAGCCAGCAAGATATCGTGCTTCTGAATACCTGCCGTCTTCGCCGGCTCCGCGACATCCTTGACTGCCACGCGCAACCTTGTCCCATCTTTCACCGACGTCATATGGATTCCCAGTTTCGAGAATATAAGAGGCTTCCCGGAAAGTGCGGTATGGACGATACGCTCGGCGAGGCTTCCCGGAATAGCAAAGGCCATGCGGCTACAGTACGCCTGGGTGTCTTCTTTATCCATTTGAATTATGGCATGTAGAATGCCTACAAT
>JAAUPT010000185.1 GCA_012032965.1 Nitrospira sp. | reverse complement strand
CCAGGCAATTGGGGCCGATGATGTGCACACCATGGTTCTTGGCATTGGCCAGCATCGCGCGTTCAAGCGCGGCGCCACGGCCGTTCGCCTCAGTAAAACCCGCTGACAGCACCACCGCGGCGCGCACACCATGTTTGCCGCAGGCCTCGATGATGTCGGGCACGGTCTCTGCCTCGGTGCATATCACCGCCAACTCGACGGGGGTTTCGATTTCTTCTATCGAGGCATAGGCACGCTGGCCCTGCACTTCCTTATGCGCCGGGTTCACCGCATAGAGCGAGCCCTTATACCCGCTCTCCAGCATGTTCCCGAATACGACCTCGCCCACGGCATTGGGACGGTCGCTGGCACCGATGACGGCAACCGACTTGGGAGAAAACAGCATGCGGAGGTAATGTTGTCCCATGGCGTGCACTCGTGGTTGATTGAGGTGAATATAACACTACACGGCGGGATGCTCTATCCCACATGGCCTCCCATGCCATCAACGATCCGGCCGGAACGCATCACGAGATGCCGGAGGAATTCGTGTGCGAAGCTCACCAAGGACTTGAAGCGGATCCTGCCGCCGTAGAATAATATCGTGAAAGCCTGCCTGGGTTGTCATGTGGAATACAGAGTCGGGGAAGGCTGATCATCATCGATGGGAGGACCAATTGACTGAGCAAGAGACCATCACGACATTCTATGAAAAGGATCACGATCGCCTGGATGAGTTGTTGAAGACCTTTCAAACGTTGAAACGGTCGGACTTTGCCAAGGCGAAGGAAGCGTTCAAGGAATTTAAGATCGGCCTCCAGCGCCATATCGTGTGGGAAGAGGAGCTGCTGTTTCCGATATGGGAAGAGAAAACCGGGATGATCGAGGACGGGCCGACGCCCATGATGCGACATGAGCATAGCCAGATCAAGCAATTGCTGGATGCGATCCACCACAAGGTGGACGGCCAAAATTTCGATTCCGATCAGGAAGAACAGGCGCTGTTAAACCTATTAGGCTCTCATAATCGAAAGGAAGAGCGGGCGCTCTATCCCGCTATTGATAACGTCATCAGCCCGGACGAGCGCGCAAGAATCTTCAGTGATATGAACACTATTCCGGAGGACCGGTACAATGCCTGTTCTAGTCAGCATTGACGACGACCAAGTAAAAGGGGGAGACGGCGTGGGACAAGCTGCGAGTGGGAGTGGGCCGAGATCTCTATCTCTTCTCCTTACTCGCCACCTCCACCTCTTGGCCCAACTGGTGGTCTCGATCAGCCTGCTCTTGACGAGTAGCCTGGAAGTGGAGCTGCTGTCGCCGGCGAACTCTGCATGGGCTGAACCCCCCACCTCGCAACAGACGGGAAAGCTAAAAGGTAATATCATGCAAGGCCGGGAGATCTTTAACGGCAAAGGTGTGTGCTACTACTGCCATGGGATCGATGGGTACTTGTCTAAGACACCACGACTGGAAGCGGACACCGCTGCTCTCATCGCGCGACTCAGTCCTCCCCCCACCGACTTGCGAAATCCCGACGCCCTGCGCCTGAAAACCAACAAGGAACGAGCCCGCGCGATTCGGGAGGGCCATCCTGGTACTGGGATGTTTCCCGATACCACCATGACCGATCAGGACCTCGCCGATACCTTGCTCTACCTCGCGCTCATCAGAAAAGATCCGAATCCGGAGCAGTAGACTCGATTCGACGATCTCTCGGTCGAAGAACGTATCGATTTTGCGCAGTCGCTTTGGGACCGTATTGCTGCTGCGCCTGAGGAGGTTCCCATTCCTGACTGGCATCGAAGAATCATTCTGGAACGGCTAGAGGCGTATCGGACAAATCCTAACGCAGGCCGCTGATGGGCGGACGTTCGCACAGATATCACAGACAAGTTGCGGGATCGCTGATCTGGCGGATGGCACGGCGACGCGTCGTCCAACGGCAGTCAGACCTCGATATCCAAGCAGCAGCTTTGTGGTACGAAGGCCAGATTATTTTCTCGTGAACCCAAAACTCATTTCTACGATGCCGTCCGGGGCAACCGTTACCTCTTGCCGCTTAAGCCCCAAGGTAGGGTGCCAGGCGAGGAGCTCGTACTGGCCAGGCGGCACTTGATCGATGGTGAACTTCCCTTCTTCATCAGAAATGGAAAAGTATGGGGTCGTCACCACATGAAACCAGGACTGCATGAAATCGTGGCGGTTACAGTGAATCCCGACGACGCGATTTGTCTTGAGTGTGCGAGCAAGAAACGTCCGCTCGACCACGGTATCGGGACGAAGCTCTCGATTATGAATCGTCCTGAGGATCAGACCCTTGTCGTCTCTGGATGAGACCGAGTGCAGGATATGCTTGATCGGATCGTGGTTCAGAAACCGTACCGGTTCATCAAGGGTGAGTACGCCAGTGAACGGGCCAAAATTGCAGCCCTTCGTGAAGATTTCGAGCGAAAGCTGGTCACCTCCACCATAGTGAAATTCACCCTTGCCAGGCGGCTCGCCCCTGTCGCTTGCTGTGGCAAAGGGTTTGCCTGCCGTGACCTCTTCAAGGATCACAATTGCCCCCTGAAGCCATCCGTTTCGGACGACCACTTCGTTCACCCTTCGCTCTGCCCCACAGACTTCTGGGTCTTTCTTGACCGGAAACAGTTTTGGAGTTGGGGGGGTACCTTGGAAGGAGACTTTCCCGGAGATCGTTCCACCATTCACAACGTCACGGATCTCATACGCCCACCCGGCACTCACGTTTCCTAGCATGGCCACAGCCAACACGATACCACTGGAATAGGCCCCTCTCCACATGATGACTTCTCCTTTTCCTCCGTCCTTCCCTGCTCCGTGAAGGCCGGAAGCCGTCCCGACATTACTTCACGAATTGGAACCCGGCCCAGACAATCCAGTCGGTTTCAAGTTGTGGCCCGGCAAGGTCCTGGTAGATGGGGACGCCCCCTTCCACTGAGATCCGGTTCTCGAATCCCTTCCATTCAGGAAGGAGAAAGTTCACTCCACCCATGATGTCGAGACGTTGGCCGCCCCGGCGTAGCGGGTCTGCGGTCGGGACCAACATTGGATTCAGCCTCGCGTCGGCTCCGCTGAAATCATCCCACCACCGGTAATTAAACCGGACGGATGTACTGATCCAATCCGACCACCGGCGGGCAACCCAGCTCGTAATGTTGTAGTTGTTGCCCAAGGAATACCCAAGTTTGTTCGTCCCGATCCGATGGGTCCCTAGGGCCTGTAGTCCCCATGAGTAATCGGACGTTTGGCCCGTGTAGGTAATGCCCGGCAAAAAATCTACCGTTCCGGACCCCAGGCGCATCGGATAGGGAAGGACCTGAACGCCCATCGGAGTACCGTCCAAGGGTTGGAGATCGCCGGTCGGCAAACTGACTCCGATGTTCAGATGAAACCATGGTCCGATACTGGGCGCTCGACCGCCCACAGGCGCCACAGCGTAGACAGTTTGACGTCCCCGAACCCTCCGGACTCCGTTTGAAATTGCCCCCCTGGTCTGGTCACGTGATTCATGCTCTTTTCGACGTAGGGAAGCATCGCCATGAGCGTGACGGTCTGATTGAATCCATACATCGCGCTGAACATATACATGTTCGTCGCCATATCGGTCGGCGCGATTGGGAACTGGCCCAGCACCTGCGCATCGGAGAGCGTCGTCGTGCCGGTCCGGTTTTCGTCCATGTCCATGTGCATGTACCGGAACGACATCATGAATTCGCCTTCATTGTGCGTGTGGTCTTGCATCACGCCGATGGGAGCATGGGAGTCCGGTCGCTCTGGTGTATAGAAGTTTCCAAGCGTCAAGCGTTCCCCCTTCTTGTCGACCCGTTCCGCCAGCGACCGTTCAACTGGACCGAGAAATCCATCCAACAATGCGGCCTGCGCGCGACACCATCCAGTGGCAAGAGTGCTGATGGAAACCAGCAGCATGATGAGATTCTTCAATGGAACGAATTGTCCTGTCTTTGTTCGAGCCTTCATCTTCAATTCATCTCCGTATCATAAATAGTTATGAATGAAGCGTGATCACCCGGCCAGTGTGAATCAGCCTTGTCTCATCGGGTCCGCCCCGCAGATTGCATCACGCCTGGTTGTGGCGAGGACTCCGATCCGATTCTCCCAAAACGAGCAATGACGAGACCCCGTGAGACGCAGGGCTCGTCCAACGGCTGAAATTCAGATCATGAAGCGGGGGATACCTATGTTACTGGTGAGAACCATGTGGAGGAGGCGCGCGCGAGTGGGAGGACTGAACAAAGAAGAGATCTGTTGACGAGGGAGTCCACGTATCTGTGCGAAGAAAGCGAGAGACGGACCCGTAAACACAGAATCACCGGCTCGTAGTACATGGCCTGCAGCGCACATCCAGGCGCACAGGGCATCGGCGTGCGTCTCGGCATTGTGACTATGATTTGTGAGATGGCCTGAGTGTCCGACAGTATGGGAGGAGAGGATACCGCTTAAGAAGAGGACACAATTCACCACGATACTGACGAGTATGGGATGCCGAAGCCGTCTCATAAATCGTTGGCCTCTAGACGTTCGATTCTTACAAAGGTCCTAAACCCATGTCAATCGCGAAAGAGAGATCGAGTAAGTCAAGACTCGTTCTCACGGAACTGATAATCACACCTTAGATAAGCCACTCAGGCGCGAGGAGTAAGATAACTCCTAGAACAGCCATCACCAGGCCACTGGCCAGCTTCAGCCAGCGAGCGGTGCCTTCCTGCAATTTCTTCCGGCTCAGTGTGATCACCGCAATGGTCACCATGAGACTGTCGTCAAGAATATAAGCCAGGTTATATAAGCCGAGGTAACCATAGTATTCCCACATCGGTAACTGCTGCATCGTCAGCATCTGGGTATAGACCGCTGGGAATCCGGCTGTGCAGAGCAACTCAATCATATTCACAATCCCGGCCAAAACG
>JAAUPT010000184.1 GCA_012032965.1 Nitrospira sp. | reverse complement strand
GAAGCGGTCAGTTTTCGCATCGAACCGGGCCAAACAGTGGCCTTGGTGGGCCAAACCGGGGCCGGCAAAAGCACCATCGCCAAGCTCATCAACCGCACCTACGACATCGAGGCCGGACGGATCAAAATTGGTGGGGTTGAGGTACGCGACTGGAATTTGGCCACCTTGCGTCAGCAAATCTCCATCATCGAGCAGGATATTTATCTCTTCTCCCGCACTATCGCTGAGAACATTGCCTTTGGCTGTCCCGGAGCCAGCCGAGACGAGATCATCGCTGCGGCTCAAGCGGCCCAGGCCCACGATTTTATTATGGCCTTCAAAGATGGCTACGATACGGTGGTCGGCGGGCGAGGTGTCACCTTGTCGGGCGGGCAGCGGCAGCGCATCGCTCTCTCTCGCGCCTTTCTAACCAACCCCAGCATCCTGATCCTCGATGATTCCACCAGTGCCATCGACAGTGCCACCGAAGACCGGATTCAGCGGGCCATCGAGCCGGGCGGCTGAAGGTCGCACCACGTTGCTGATTACGCATCGCCTCTCTCAAATTCGCTGGGCCGATCTGATTATCGTCCTTCGAGGTCATTCGTCCCAACGCACCCACTCAGCAAACAGCAACCTTCTTCCTGTCAACATTAGATAAAGTGCGGAGCAGAGGTCAAGGGAGGCGACCCTCTGCCCCGTGCTGATCCGAGCAGGAGGCAGCCGGCTCGGACATCTCTCTACTCCATCTCAATCGCCACACACCAGGAATCGACTGGCGGCTCACAGTGTTTCCGTTCTCTGAGAGGCCGCCAGTCGATCTGATGTCGTCACCGCCGTTTAATTGTGGTGACCGGCCAAGGCGCTGCTCTCATACACCAGGAGCGCACCCGGCGCACTGCCGACCGCCACCCGCTGTACCAGCTGATTGCTCGCGGCGTTGATCACCGAGACGGAGTTGTCGTCCCTATTCGTGACCCAAAGGTGCTTTAGGTTGCCGTCATGCACGTGCAAATCAAGATTGTGGCCTGCCGGAGAAGCCAAGAGCCCGATCTCTGCCGTCACAGTGGGCGCAGCCGGCAAAGCCGCCGTATCAAGAACCACAAGTTTATCCCGCTTGAGATTAGTCACTTGGGCAGCCGTCAAACCCGTGTTGCTGTTCGACTGCGTCAGATACAACTTGGTGCTATCCGGGCTGAACTTGAACGAGCCCGGCGCAAGATCTTGGAGGTCCGGAAACACCGTGACGGCCAGTGGGTCCGCCGTCAAATCAATCACACCCAATTTGCCCAGGACATGATCGGGATCCGTGGCCGTATCGGTGGCGCGCAGGAACAGGAACTTGCCGTCCGGACTGATCCCTGAGGACGAGAAGGGGGCAATATCCACCTTGCGAGCGATTTCCATGGTATCCGGATCGACCTCGACGACGTTCTCATACCCTTCCTGGCGGCTGTACACTTTTCCAGTCGCAATAGACCAGGCAATGCCATGCGGCGAAGACGCATTCGGAGTAGCGACATTGCTGTCGCAGGGAGCGGCCTCCTTGGCGCTGTCACAAAGATCGATCGTATTGATCACGGTCAGATAGGTTCCAGAGGCAGCATCATTGTCGATGACGTTCATTTCGCCGCTCTTCTCGTTTGTGATGAAGGTCCGCTTCGGAATCGTTGGGTCAGAGGCGGTCGGCCTTGCGAAGGCCGCCACTTTATGGCCCACGCCGAGACACAACGTCTTCTCCAGTCTCGGCACGTCGCCCCCCGGGCCCAGATGCGAGTTGTGCAGCACGGAGACCGACCCAACCGCTTGCGCTGAGCAGTTGATCGAATCGATTCCCGTCGTGGCATTGCCGTCGTTCATCGACCAGATCACCTCTCCATCGACAGCGTCGCGATAGATATGCACCGGCCGTTCCCCTGTGGGGAGGATGGTCTCAAAGATCGGCTTTGCGCCGCTGAGCGGATCGATAAGGCCCACCCCGTTAGCAGCGCCGAGATTCACGAAAACCCAGTCGCCTGCCGAGGAGATCATGTCGCCGAGCGCCGAACCTTGGAACTCGTTATTGCCGCCGAGCTTTCCGAGCGATTGATTGTTCGTGTCGCCGTCGTGCTTGATCGTCTCCAGAGTTTTGTCACCCGTATTGTTGATGAACACCAACGGGTTCGTGAGTCCGGCGCTAGCGTCCGGTGCCGGCGTCGCAGTGGTGTCATCTCCTGAGCTACAAGCCGCAAGGCTGATCAGCGCAAGTCCTAACGCGCCTGTTGTAATACAGGATGAATATCTTCGTCTCTTCATGGTTTCCATGGATCGTTCCTTCCTCGTTTGTAATCGTCGTCTTACGTTTTTATTGAAGGGAGCGCAGCCGGCTCCCTGCAAGGTCATGCTCTACGTGATGTATGCGGCGGACCCTGGCGGCCCTCGAGGGGCGATCTCGGCATCGATGGCCGTATTCTGATCAGGGACAACACCAAGCATCCAGACACGGGTTGAGGGAGTATCGACGGCGAATCTGCTCCGCACGCCAATCCCTTGTGCATCAATGCTCCCGCAGGACCAAAAACACTGGCTGTGGTTGTGTTGCGCACTATGCGTCTGCCCCTGGGGACAATGGGGCTTGTTCCATTGTGGAGCGGTTGTACCGTGAGAAACGGATAGAGAGCCTGCTAGCCAGAGCAATGCGCAGCAACCCGCTATGGCACGAGCCAACCTGGCTCTATGCCGTCCGCCCCATCTTTTTGATCCATGATCCATCAGCGTTCCACCACGGTCTGATTACCCCTACGACGACCCGCCGAACAATTGGAACGACTTCGTCACCCCGAAGATGTAGCTGATCTGTTGCTCCAAATTGCCGTTGAAGTCTCGATGGATAGGGATCTGCGCGATGAAATAGGCAGACGCAAAGTTGAACACATTCACCATGATGCCGGGCGAATAAGCGAGATAGGTCGATCCGGTCGTGGGTACTGCTCGAAATCTGATGGCCGGATCGAGCAAGATCGATGAGCTAGTCGCCGGATTGAATTGAAAAAGCGACGCGTCCATCGCGTCGTTCTGCATCCATCGGAAGTTGAACTGCTGCGTTAATACCAACCAAGGCGTTTTTTCGAGCGGTACAACGTTCAGCCCCAAACTCACGTTCACTTCGTCGCCGAACTTGTATCCGTCACTGTTCTTAGCCGTATGCCGATAACTCGCCAAGGCAAACTGGTTCAGCCGATGGGGAATCAGTTCATACGTTTGATAGATCATAGGAACGACGCCGAAGTTCCCTCGCCCAATTTGGAGTGTCGACTCAGCCAAGGTGGTCCCCTGAGCAAACCGCCCGTAGCTCCCCGTCGGGAAATCAACACCGACGCCTAACACGACCATGCTCCGCAGGGTGGGCAGCACGTTATATTTGAGCACCGCGCGAATATCGCCGAGCCCTCGCTCGCTATAGGGCACCGGTGTGAGACCGCCGATCTGAGCGTCCGACTCGACGTGCTTGTAGGGAATCGACACTTGGATACCGAGGCGTTCAGTCAGACCGTAGTTGAGGTCGAGTGTCGCGGTGCGCGTCGTGGTCTCGATGCGGTTCACATTCAAGTTGGCCAACGTGAGGGTCCGCTCTCCTTGATTGGCAAAAGGAATACGTCCGCCCTCACCCGAAGGCGCCTCCATCGGGGTCCAATTGTAGATTGCATTGATGGTCAAAAGACCCTTCATGGGCACTTGCTGTTGTGAGCCGATCACGACGAAGCAACTGACCGAGCCGCAGGAGGCTTCAACCGGGGTTGGACTGAGCGTCGCGCACACCATTCCGACGACACCACCGATAGCGAGAACACTGGACCAGATCGTACGCAGCATGATTTGAACGTCTTTCTGTTAGCCCGCGACAGATCCGCACATTGGATCCGACTGCGAGATGCGATTGAAATGAAAGCGCCTACAAACTGTGAGCGCTATGAAAGAAGATTGGGAGGCCCACGGAAGAAGTACGGGAGTGCGATCACACGGAAGACGACGTCAAAGGAAGGACTACTGAGCCATTCAAGGAGCTGAAGATCCAAGACCAAGTGAACGACTGGCGACTCGATCCCTATACCGCCCGCGCATAGCCATGCACAGAGACCGGTTGAATGGGTGCCCGCCTGATGGTCAGCATGGTGCTCGGCATTGCCGACACTGGGGGCAGCCATGAACCCGTTCACCAGCACGAGGCAGAACAACAAGGCCCAGATGAATGCAGATCGTTTCACTTCTCGTTGACCTACAAATGCTCTTTATTGAAGCGACGCCGCCTTTATTGACTCTGACTTCTGGATATGTGCGACGGTATCGAGGATGACCTGCTCGGTCAGGAGCCCGCCTTTGATGTATTCCCGGACCACGCCTTTTTCATCTATAAACACACTGACCGGCAAGCCGAAGACTCCAAACTGATTCGCCACTTTGTTGTCGTGGTCCAAGAGCACCGGGAAGGTATGGCCATACTGTGTAATGTGCTCTCGTACTTTCGCCTCATCTTCCAGTTCATTGATGGCCAACACGACGAATCCCTTGTCGCGGAGATGGTCATAGGTTGTCTGCATCGCCGGCATTTCCGTTGTGCAGGGTTTGCACCAGGTGGCCCAAAATTCACCAGCACGACTTTGCCGCGATATTGACTCAGGCTCTGCTGCTTGCCTGCCAAATCGGGCAGGCGAAAATCCTCAGCGGTCGTGCCCACTGCCGGCACTCGTGAGCCCATGCCCCATACCAGACTTCCGCTGGTCACGAGCAGCACGCTCGCGAGGAGCCCCGCTAATAGAATGCCATTGCGACTCTGTTTCATGTTCAATAGCCCTCCATAATAATCTGTCACCCTCGTCAAATGCGGATATAAAACATCGTCACCGGATTTCCGTCTCCGCATTCAAGAGATGGCGTCCGGTAATGAAAACGATCCCTAGCCTTTCGAAAGGACACAGCTAAA
>JAAUPT010000183.1 GCA_012032965.1 Nitrospira sp. | reverse complement strand
GGATCAAGGTTCCCGGTTGGTTCATCGGCGAGGAGCACGACCGGTCCGTTGACGATCGCTCGAGCGATACACACACGTTGTTGTTCTCCAGCCGAAAGACTGTTCGGTGATTGATCTTTCTTGTGCTCGACACCCACGGCACGCAACGCCTCCGTCACTTTACGCCGGATGTCCTTCTCAGACACACCTTGAACGGCCAACGGGAGCGCGACGTTGTCGAACACGGATTTTTTCGACAAGAGACGAAAATCTTGAAAGACCGACCCAACCTTCCGTCGGAGATACGGAATCTCTGATTGTTTGATCTTGGTTACATTCCTGCCATGAACGAATACCTGTCCCTCATCGGGCTGCTCCTCACCAATCAGCATCCGCAACAACGTGGACTTTCCTGCTCCGCTTGGCCCCATGAGAAGGACAAAATCCCCCTTCTCAATCTCGATCGTGACGTCAGAAAGCGCCGGTCGCCGGTCGTGCCATTTTGACACATGGATTAATTGAATAATTGCGTCCACAGCATTCCCTTAACGAAGGGTGCGCAGCGTCACTGTTCGGTGACCTCAAACGCGTTCTGGAAGTGCTCGATCTGTCCCTGCGCGGAAGGTTGCCCGTGGACCAACACGACATCAAATCGACAGACCTTGTCGAACCAGTGTCGTCGAGCCAAATACTGCGCCGCTAATTTGGCCAGTTTGGCTCGCTTCCGATGGTTCACCGCTAGCAGCGCCCCACCAAACGCTTTGGTTGTCCGACCTTTGACTTCAACAAAGACCACGACCCCACGGTCTTCCACCACGAGATCCAATTCTCCAATAGAAGTCCGTACGTTGCGATCGAGAATGCGATAGCCCTTGGCACGCAGGAACTGCTCCGCCCAGTTTTCACTGGCTTGACCGAACACATGACGCTGGTCTGGAACGGCCATGCGATTACAGGTCGAGGAGCCTCTGGCTCTCGGATGGAACATACTCCATCTTCGCCGCGCTCATTACTTCCTGTACCGGGGCAAGGTACGACGATGAATGGAACAGGGGCCATGACGAGCAAGTCGCTCTAAGTGTTCGGCCGTGCCATACCCCTTGTGGGACAGGAAGCCATATTCAGGAAATATCTCGTGATACCTCGCCATCAGGCGATCTCTCGTGACTTTCGCAATGATGGAAGCCGCCGCAATCGATACGGATAGGGAATCGCCTTTGATGATAGGTTTTATAGGTACCTTGAACCCTGGAAGCGCAACGGCATCGATCAGCAAGTAATCCGGAGGAGGAGCAAGTTGATCGACGGCTCGGCGCATCGCTAACCGAGTTGCTTCAAGGATATTGAGCTGGTCAATCTCCGCAACGTCCGCCGATCCGATTCCAACCCCCACAGCCTGCTCAAGAATCGCGGTATAGGCCTGCTCTCGATCTTTTGCAGGCAGTTGTTTCGAATCATCGATCCCCAACAGTCGACATCGGGTTGGCAAGATGACTGCCGCGGCAACCACGGGGCCAGCTAAGGGGCCACGCCCAGCTTCATCGATGCCGGCAATACGTCGATAGCCACACAGGCGGGCTACCCGTTCGAACTCTTGGGTGGGCCCCATTGAACACTCCCGCTCTGGCAATTATGCGATCATCTCGCATAATTGCACACATGTTCAGAGGAGTGATCTACGCCGTGACTGCTGCTGCTTCCGAGGCAGTGGGCGGTGTGGCCGGTTTACTCTCTCCACCTCCCACAAACTCACGTTCTTCGACTTTGGCGAACTTTCCCTTCTTGCCACGCAAGTAGTAGAGCTTTGCGCGTCGAACCCGTCCCTGCCGAACCACATCAATCTTGGCGACAATCGGAGAATGGACCGGAAAAATCCGCTCAACTCCGACTCCATACGAAAGCTTTCGGACCGTAAACATTTCCGTATTCAAGCTTCCCTTGCGGGCAATCACCGTTCCTTCATAGACCTGAATACGCTCTTTCTCGCCTTCCACGACTTTGACGTGGACCCTGACGGTATCCCCAATCTCAAAATGTGAGACCGACTTTTTCGTCAGCGATCGCTGAATACGTTCCAACTGATTCATATCCTTACCCCTCCTCCCGGCGTGATATCGGAGCCGTCAATAGGCCTTCGCTCTTCAACTCATCTAATAACTGTCGATCTTCATTCGTAAACAACCGATCATGCAAAAGATCAGGACGCCTGAGGTACGTGCTGCGCAATGCTTGTTTTCGACGCCACAGCCGAATTGCCTCATGGTGGCCAGACAGCAAGACTTCGGGAACCCCAATGCCCTCGATCTCAACCGGTTTCGTATACTGCGGATACTCCAACAAGGACTCAGAAAACGACTCCTCCAGCGCAGACCGTGGGTCTCCTAGGACACCGGGAACCAGGCGTGCTGCGGCATCAATCAACACAAGAGCCGGCAATTCGCCTCCGGTCAATACATAGTCCCCGACTGACACTTCTTCCGGTGTCAATGCCAGACGCACACGCTCATCCACTCCTTCATAATGTCCGCAAAGAATCACGATTCGACGACGCTCACCAGCCAATTCTTGCGCGTAGGGCTGCGTCAATCGGCGGCCTTGAGGAGTGGGAAACACGACCCGAATATCCTCTCCACTCGACTGTGCGTCTCTCCGTACTGCGGCAACTGCTTGAAGAATCGGGTCGGCCTTCATGACCATACCGGCCCCGCCTCCATAGGGTGTGTCATCGACCATTTTATGGCGATCCGACGCGAAGTCCCGCAGGTTGCGCACGTTCACATGGAGCAGGCCCTTCACTTGTCCACGCTTCAGCATGCTGTGAGCCAAGACCGGCTCAACCATCCCCGGGAACAATGTCAGCACTTCAAACCGCAACATGCTAAGCACCCAATCCATCGATCATCCTAACCGTTATCATCCGAGCAGGGAGATCGACTGCCAGAACCAATTCTTTCGCTGCTGGAATCAAGAGTTCCTTCTCCCCTTGTCGAAGAACGAATACCGGATTTCCCGGCAAATTCCAGATTTCTTCCAATATACCGATTGACCGTCCTTCGTCAGTACGAACGGTCAAGCCGATCAAATCGCATTCGTAATAGTGTCCGTCTGGGAGTGTAGGCACTGCCCCACGAATCGTCTGTAGGAATCCTCCCCGCCAAAGACTCGCTTCCTCCGGTGTGGTGAGGCCGCTCAGCCCAAGTATAAACCGGTCACCGGCCCGTCTCACATGGGTGACGCTGGTCTCAAGGGTCTGTCCATTCCTTCCCGTAAGACTGACACGCCCCAAACCTTCAATTCGGCCAGGCACATCGGAGAGCGACCGCACCTTCACCTCTCCTCGGACGCCGAATGGGCGCTCGATCTGTCCCACCGTGACGGTTTCTGGATGATTCGTCATAACACCGACGTTATGATTTGGCAGGCGCCTTTTTCTGTGCAGCTTTTTCAGCTTCAAACTGCTTCCAGACTCCAGCCCTGCGCAGCAATGTCCGCACGGTCACTGTAGGTTGTGCGCCGTGGTGAAGCCACCTGAGCACACGCTCCTGTTTGAGCTCCGGGACGCCGGCCTCTTTTAATGGGTCAAAGATCCCAAGGATCTCAAGGAAGCGTCCATCGCGGGCTTTCCGCGAATCTGCCGCCACCACTCGATACATCGGTCGTTTGTGTCGTCCCGTTCGAGCTAGTCTCAAATGTACAGCCACAACTATCCTCCTTCTCCCGCTATATGAAGACCACCTACTGCGACCGTAAGAGCTGGGCGAGCTGTCGACGCCCTCCCGCACCGGTCATCGCTTTTGCCAACTTCTTTGCGGACAAGAATTGCTTGATCAGGCGATTCACGTCCTGCACCGTCGTCCCGCTCCCGCGGGCAATCCGCTTTTTTCGACTCCCATTGATGATCGTATGATCACGGCGTTCCCGCGCGGTCATCGAATCGATCACGGCAACGACCCGACCGATCTCCCGCTCCGGCTTCTCGCCATCGATGGCTTGCTTTAACTTTTGGCCGCCCGGAAGCATGCCTAAAATTTGCTCGAACGAACCCATGCGGCTCACCTGTCCCAACTGGGTCCGAAAATCCTCCAGCGTGAACGTGTTGCTGGTAAGCCGTTTCTGCGCTTCTTCGGCTTGCTCACGCGTGATACTCTCTTGCGCTTTTTCAATGAGCGACAAGACATCGCCCATTCCCAATATGCGGGAGGCCATCCGGTCTGGGTGGAACGGT
This sequence comes from Nitrospira sp., assembly GCA_012032965.1. Lineage (GTDB taxonomy): Bacteria > Nitrospirota > Nitrospiria > Nitrospirales > Nitrospiraceae > Nitrospira_D. The sequence goes on along the minus strand of JAAUPT010000183.1, from coordinate 738 downwards.
TCAAGCGCATCTAATTTTTCACCGACGCCCAGAAACTTGATGGGCTTCCCGGTTGCAGCTCGAATGGAGAGGACCGCTCCACCACGCGCGTCACCCTCTACCTTCGTCAAAATCACACCGGTGAGTCCCACCTTTTGATCGAACTGGCTGGCCATTGTGACGGCATCCTGACCGGTCATCGCATCAGCGACCAGCAGCACTTCATGGGGAGACACGTCGGCCTTAACGGCGATCAGTTCCCCCATCAACTCATCGTCGATATGTAAACGACCGCCGGTATCCAGAATAATGAGGTCGAAACCCTGTTCGTTTCCTCGCTCGACTCCAGCACGACAGATACGGACGACATCCGCTTGGGAAGCTTGGGCATCATCCGCCCGATGAACCTCCACTCCAAGATCCCGACCCAGGGCGCTCAACTGCTCGCCGGCCGCAGGTCTGCGGGGTCCGCCGCAACGAGAAGCACGCGCTTCCCTTGACTCTTAAACAAACGGGCGAGCTTGCCGCTCGCCGTCGTCTTTCCGGCACCTTGTAGACCGACCATCATTAGGATCGTCGGTGGTCTGGAGCTCAGGGCAAGGCCTGCCCGTTCATGCCCCATCATCGCACGCAGTTCATCCCACACGACCTTGACCACCTGGTGCCCAGGGGTCAAGCTCTGGAGGACTTCCTGCCCGATCGCTTTTTCACGGACCCGATCGATAAACTCTTTGACAATCTTAAAGTTGACGTCCGCTT
>JAAUPT010000182.1 GCA_012032965.1 Nitrospira sp. | reverse complement strand
GGCGGCATTCGTAGATCAGCGGGTGCTCATGCCGATCGGTGAGCCGGTAGGTTTCCGTCCGGCGGGCTCCAAGCGGTTGGGCATTCCAGGCCTTGGCATCGGCGAATAATCTGGTCCGGAGCGAATCCCCTCTTTCTTGGGCACTATGAGCTGGGTCGTGAAGGTTGCTACCGGATGCCGCTTCGCTCAGTTCTCCGAATTGGGCATTTTCGAAGATCAGGATGCCGTTGGACACAAAACATAGGCCGCTTTCGATGCAGTCGCTTAGCCAGGCGAGGACTTCCGCAGCGGCCACTTCCGATTGAGCCGGAGCCGGTGGCTTGGAACGGGCGTGTTTGCCTGAGGCCATAGGGAAACTCGACGAGCTGATGAATCTAGGACCAGGTTCTCGACACTCATTGCTGCAAGAGAACAGTATAGCGGCTTTCGCTGAGGACCGTCGAGATTCCGTTGCGTCATTGAGAAACGGTGCTCTCCAAGGACAGGTAAAGCCGGCCTCGGCGATACGAGTCAGTATTCGCTACTAATCTTCCTTGGATTCACAAAATAGTCACCGAGAATAGCCTTCGTCGATCGCTTGTTTGTCTGGGAATCAACTAGGTAGTGGACAGCTAGCTGGGTGGACCACCAAGGTCGCCTTCGAAGCCGGCTACAATCGAGCCTCCCGGTCCAACGACACTGAGGATATCTCTGGACTGGTCCGCTTCGGGATTGTCGCCCGTTAATACCGGTGACAAGCAGAGGCGTGTAGGCACCGTGCTAGGAAGGAAGATCTCGGGTTCAAGGATTGAGTAACGGGAACGGGCAATAGGAAGGATTGCCCGTTCCCCAAGCTGATGACTTCAGAATAAGGTCCAAACGATACTGAAAGCCCTCACATGAATATTCGGCGACTCATGGCCTACGGGGAGAACTCAGTGAAATCGGTTGGCTTGATTTCTTGCCGCCTTGTGGTTTTACCTGAGCTGAAGGTCCCACCGGCTCGGGTGCGGAAATCACGATCTCTACTCGTCGGTTCTTGCTCCGACCCCTACGGGTCTCATTGGTTGCGATGGGTCTGGTATCGGCGTATCCGACAGCCTTGACTCGTTCGCCTTCGATCCCGCCGTTGATCAATGCCTGGCTGGCATGTTCGGCGCGTGCTCGAGAGAGTTCACCATTGTCCCGGAAGGTTCTTCCAGGATCACTGCGGACTGGCGTGCTATCTGTATGTCCGGCGACCTCAATGCTTTGGTAGCTGAACTTTTGCAAGATCGTACCGATCTGCTCGATCAATGAAGTACCCTCCGCGGTCATGGTGGCCTCACCCGAGGAAAATAATTCCCCGCTTGCCAACGTGAGCGTCAGCGTGTTTCTCCGCTGCTCCATGGCCACACGACCTTTCTTGATTTCATCCCCGATCGTGCTGGAAAGAGTTTCACTCACCTTGGTGAGCTCACTCCCTAAAGCGTCAGGCACGTCCGTGCGAGTGGGTTTATGCGGGAGCAAATTGGTCACGGATAGATTTGGATCAGGTGGTAACTCGACAGACGGAGTATCGTCGCCAGCGTTCGCTTCTGGTGCATGAGCGGTATCGTCTCGCTTAGATAATTTGCGTTCGAGGTCCGCGAGCGATTGTTTCGTCCGCGCCAGCTCTTCGGTACGGGCCGTGAGCTGTGGGTTTAATTCCTCGATCTTTTGAGTGACTTGTTGGAGGTCGTCCTTGATCTTTGTGAGTTCTTGTTCTTTTCCCGCCAGCTGTTGTTCTAACTCGGCGACCCGGTTATTGGCCTGAGTGACTTGCTCTGTTTGAGCAGCCAGGTCGCTTTTGAGTTTGGTGCCTTCATCAACAGTGGAGCGAAGCGTGGCTATTTCTTGATCTTTTGTACCGAGACGCTGTTCAAGTTCGCCTATTCGACGTTTTGCATGCTCAAGATTGCTGATGGCAAGTTGTCGCTCCAGCTCCTCGATTTGTTGGGTGGCTTCTTGAAGACTGCCTCTCAGTGCGCTCAGTTCTTGGGATGCCTGCCCCTGTGAATTCCCTTGATCACGAAGGGGCTTGAGCTCCTGTTCTTTTTGGGTGAGCGGCTTCTGTTTTCCCCCCTTCGAGGTGTGTGTTGGGGACGTAGGCTTCTTCTGAGAGGATGAATCATCGCGAACATGGGAGGCGTGGAGTTCAACCTGTGCGCCTGTCTGGATGTTGCCTGTCGTTTGAAAGACGGCAGCGATGCCCGGTGCATTTCCAGAAAACACGATGACGGTCGATAGAAAGGCTAAGCTGGTAAGTTCATGGTAGGCCTCACTTCCTCAAAAGATAGTGTAGAGTGACTGCGCCGCCAGCAAATTCTCAGCGAAAGATTTGCTGAAGGTCAAGATTCAACGGCAACCGCTCATATCCCGCCTCTGCATCATCGGCACAAGACCTCTGCTCACGCGAATGTATGAAAGGATAAAAATGGTATCTCTTTCCAGATTCACTTTGCAATCCCAGGATATGGTGTGAATCATCCGACAGTGTCGATGCCTCTCCCGGCTAATCAACAGGGTAAAGTGAATCTCTGGAGAAGATTCGTTTCTCTCGTTCTGTAACGCTGCCGGAACATCGATACCCTTCATGATCCAGAATCGTAAAGAAGAACATGAGGGGATTGGTCTCCACTTGGACATCGTCGGGGTTCAGCCGCATGCTCCTCTCGCGTGCTTCCAGCTTCAGGTTGAGCAAACAGCCTTCTTTGCTGTACCCCCTTGCGGTTACCGTGGTTGGTTGGCTCGAATCTCCTGGGGCCTTCTTCGTCTGTGACGTGCAGGCAAAGAGGAACAGCAAAAGGACAACCCCTAGCCCTATGGAATGGATCTTCATAGTGAGCTCGATCAATCGACCGGGTCTCTCATCTGGTCTATGCTTGAACGGATGTCACAAGGAGCAAGACTTACGCTGATGTCGAAACCGAATAATCTCTCAGTTCACCTTGTTGATTCAAGCCAAAAGAAGCCATGCGATTGGCTGGGAAACGCGGGGAAGGTGTCTACGGAAGAAAGCATCAACATTCGGTGGAACTTCTCATGCTTGTTCATGGCCCCTGAGGTGCGTTTATGATGCGGCGTGATTCAGTCCCCACGATCTGTGGATAACTGTGTGAATAACTCGTGTTTCTAGACAATTGTTGCCTCCAATGACGTACCCATTCATCAAATTGCCTATTTTTTAGGCGTCCGCACTATGATCATGGAACCACAACTAATAGTGGTTTATGTGATTCTCTCCAGCAGTTTCACGCATTTCTAGCAATACCATCCTTAGAGCCAGGTAGCTGACTATTGTGACGGGTTGTCAATGCAACCATTCGGAACGCTTATCCACAGGATGGCGTGTATTCTGGGGATGCACAGCCAATTTCGCAGGCCTGGAGCGTTGTTTTAAGCTGTCAAGAGCCGGTCGAAGAAAAGAACAGTCAGAGAGGTGTAATCGATAGGGCCGAATGGCTAAAATTCGCGTTACTTTTTTCGGTAGACATTGAGCCCGATTTTCTCTTGCCGAGTTGGAATGGTCACGTTTCCCTCCGTCGAGGCAATGATAATCGTCTTGCCCGTTGAGGATGGGCCGAACTCCTTTGACAGATCTACTCGAATCGTGAGCACGGTGCCTTCGACAGTCATTTCCACATTTTTCATGATGAAATACGTTCTCCTTTCGCCTATTGTCCCGCTACCGGAGGAGCGGTGACATCGGTGCGATTCCAGGTTATCAAAATCAACACCGTATACTGATTGTAATATGCTCGCCCCACCAGTTTAGGAGTCGAACCGAGGAACTCGCCGGTCCGATTGTCGTAAAGATCCAAATGCAGGCGGGCATAGCCGCTTTGGTTCTGTCGCTTGTACAGGGTCAGTTCAGGGAGCGAGAAGGGAATCAGCACACTCTGAACCGGCGGCATCCCGATGAATATGCTACCTTGCATTGTTCCGAACGATTCCGCCATCACGCGCACCAAGTACGGAGATTCGGTATCACGAGCGGAGACACGATAGCCTCGCCGCCCCAACTCGGCAGCCACGATATCCCGGACGTACACAATGTCGCGCGATGGACGATCGATCGCGCCTCGATCCGCGTTCGTCATGCGAAGCTGAGACCGGCCACTTTCAAGCCCAGTCGCATCCACGTCCACATTGACGCCTTCCGGTAATTGAACCTTGAGATTGACCAGGGCCTGCTCGACCGCCTGAGTCAACAGAACTTGCTCTACCGCCGTCCGAGCGTACGCGATATTTCCTGCTCGAGTGCGCACCCCATGAGCGAGGCGGTCACGATCAAAGAAAGAACACATGAAGCTTTCATGAAGTCAGATCACCAGTTCACTATCAATAGAAGGATGCTAGTCGTGTTCATGGAGGAATGCAACCGAGGCCGACCGGAACCTACAAATTATCTGGAGATGGGATCAAGCCCATGGTTTACCTGCGATGCCGAGAGCTATTTACGCGGCGCGAACGGGACGGTTTTCGTCTGGCGTTCATTGGTGTGGATGTCTAGTACGCTCAGAACGACTTCTCCTGATCGTGAGCCCCATGCCTCGAACGCGATGTGGAGGGCTGCTCTTCCTTCGACACGGGGCACGAATAACCTCTCTCCAGTTTGGAGATCGTAGGCCCTCACTCGCCGGTAGCCGCTGGCTGGGAGGTAGTCGTAGGCGAACATTCGACTATCGTCAGACCAGTGGAATACAACCACTTCTCCTTCCGTAATGACATCAATCTCCCGCATCGTCAGCGTAGCGAGATCCAGAACGCCGACGAGTGTGTGATGGTCTTCCGTGGAGAATGCGGCGTGCTGTCTATCCGGTGAAAGAAGAGCCTGGGCAAATCGTTGCGGATTAAAAAAAAAGGCCAGGGGCGATCGTCGATTCGGCTGGTAGGTTCCGAAGTGTAAATGGAGAGAGCGCCGACTGGTTGTGTGGTGTGAC
>JAAUPT010000181.1 GCA_012032965.1 Nitrospira sp. | reverse complement strand
GGCCGGAGCCGTGAATCAGGCGCTGGCCCAACAAAAACGAGTCGGGGAAAGTTCTCGTCGAGCAGAAAACCGTCACGCCTCAGCAGCTGGAGCAGGCGCTGCAGAAACAGCGGCAGCAGGAATCTACGACGCAATCCAAGAAGGTCGACACGGCCTCCATTCGCGTGGATACGGCAAAAATCGATAAGCTCATCAACCTCGTGGGAGAGTTGGTCATTACGCAGTCGATGTTGAGCGATTTGTGCTCGAGATTTGAGATCAAGCAACTTCCGGTGCTGCAGGAACGAGTCGCACAACTCGAGCGGAATACCAGGGAGATCCAAGAGCGTGTCATGGGGATTCGTATGTTGCCGATCGGCACGGCGTTCAGCCGGTTCCCCAGGCTGGTGCGTGATCTCTCGGCAAAGTCGGGGAAGCAAATACAACTGGTGCTCTCGGGGGAAGAAACCGAGCTGGACAAGACAGTCATCGAATCCATCGGAGACCCGCTGACCCATCTCGTCAGGAATTCTGCTGATCACGGGTTGGAGCCGCCTGAAGAACGGCTCGACAACAATAAGCCGGAAGTCGGGACGATCAGACTCAATGCCTTTCACGAAGGCGGCAGTATCTGCCTCACTGTGGAAGACGACGGTCGTGGACTGAATCGGGAGAGGATCGTCGCCAAGGCGATCAAGCAGGGCTTGATCGGGGAGAACGAAAAACTGACCGACGATCAGATTTGGCCGCTGATTTTCCGGCCCGGCTTTTCTACCGCCGAGAAAGTGACGGACGTGTCCGGGCGTGGTGTCGGCATGGATGTGGTAAAGCGGAATATCGAATCGCTGGGAGGCACGGTCAGTATCAAGACGGCAGAAGGAAAAGGGACGACGTTCATCCTCAAGCTGCCGCTTACCCTCGCCATCATCGAAGGAATGACGGTCCGGGTCGGACAAGAGACGTACATTGTGCCGCTGCTCTCCATCCTGGAATCGATCCAGCCCAAAGAGGGGGCCGTCAAGACCGTGGTTGGCAAAGGTGAGCTGATCAACGTGCGGGGAACCTATCTCCCGATGATTCGACTGTACGAAGTGTTCTGCTTGAAGTCCGAACACACGATTCCGACGAAAGCCATTCTGTTGATTCTCGAAACCGAAGGGGAACTGGTTGCGGTGATGGTGGATGAAATTCTTGGTCAGCAACAAGTCGTGATCAAGAGTATGGAACAAAACTTCCGCAAAGTAGAAGGTATCGCCGGCGCAACCATACTCGGCGATGGCGCGGTTGGGTTCATCTTGGATGTGCGTGGATTGCTGGAAATCGCCCGTCAAGGACTGCCGGTCGCGGCGTGAGGCGCGAAGCGCCTCAGTTTCAAGCTCGTCCTCTGAATTTCAGCGGTCCAAAGAGCTCAACCTGAAACCAGAAACCTCGAGCCTGTACGAACGACGCTTCACGAGATACGTTTCACGAAGGAGGACCCAATGGGGCCGCAGCACCGCTTGGAACTGCCACCAAAGAACTGACTCAACAGATTGGACTCACGGATGAGGGGAGTCAGTTCCTGACGTTCAACCTCGGTGATGAGCTCTACGGGGTGGATATTCTGCGTGTTCAAGAGATTAAAGGGTACACCACGGTGACGAAGATTCCCAATACGCCGTCGCAGATCAAGGGCGTGTTGAATCTCCGAGGGACGATCGTCCCGATCATCGAGCTCCGGACGAAATTCGGAATGCCGACGATTGACTATACCGCATTTACGGTAATCATCGTTGTCGTGGTCCGTGACAAAGTGATGGGGTTGGTGGTGGATTCTGTGTCGGACGTGCTGAACATCGATAAACAAGATATTCAGCCGCCACCGCAGTTTGGGGCCATGGTCGATGTGAGCTTCCTGAACGGGATGGGAAAGTCTGGTGACAAACTGGTGGCCATTCTGGACATGGATCGTCTTCTGTCGGAGGGAGAAGTGCAAGTGTCGGCAGCAACAGCGGCGGCCGCCGCCGCGTAGCTTGGACAGAGTCATCATCCTCCACCAATTCGGCACCAATCAATATATTTAGGAGAATCACGATGGCAGCCACAAAAAAGCGAAGGTGGGTAAGATAAAAAATATTGCAGTGGACGAAGTGGTCATGACGCTGATAGGTCTACTGCGTTGATCCTTTTCGAATCACGCTCGTTTTGTCTGTCCTTCCTCCCTTCCGGGGCATTTTAAAGCAACCCGCAAACGATAGAGCTAAAGAGCCTTAGCCCATATGGACGTTGACGGATATGGACTGACCCGCTATTCTACTGCCCGTGACCTTTTCCTCCGGGTCCAAGACAACCAACCCCACTGTCAGTCATTTCCCTCATCCACGCCGACTCCACGCAAGGTTCCTAGGTCCATTGTCTGTCGGCCTTGTGGCCTTTCTTGGGTTCGCCAGCCTGTGGCTCACTGTTTTAGGGACCACGGACATCGCGATCCTCCACGTGTCGGCACTGGCTGCGTTGAGTGCATTACTGGCAGGACTGTGCCGCTGGACCGTCAGGCCTCTGTTAACCGGAGGGCCAGCGAGTGTTGAAAACGTTACTGAGCGTAAGCGGGAAGACGCGTTGCATGTTGCAGAAAGACAGGCATTGGAACTTGTGGCCAAGGGGATTGCTCTTCAAGATGTATTGACGTTCATCTGTCATGCGATTGAAGCGCAGAACATGCCGACGTTGTGTTCCGTTATGCTGGTCACAGAAGACAAAGCGCATCTCTCGTTCGCCGCGGGCCCTAGTCTTCCAGATGCGTACAATCGGTTGATGCATGGGATCCCTATCGGCCCGAAGGGTGGATCTTGCGGAAGTGCCGCCTTCTTTCGAAAGACCTCGATCGTGACCGACATTGCCACCGATCCATTCTGGAGGGACCATGCTTCAGTGCCGCTGGCTCATGGGCTGAAGGCCTGTTGCTCGCACCCGATCCTAAGTTCTGCCGGAATCCTGCTTGGCACGTTTGCTGCCTACTATCGGGAGACGAGGGAACCGAATGCGGATGAACGCAAAGTGGTGGAACGGGCTAGCCATATTGCCGCAATTGCAATCGAACATGCCAAAGTGACTGAGGCGCTGCGCGACAGTGAGGAGCGGTTTCAGGCTTTTATGGCGCATAGCCCGGCGGTCTCCTTTATCAAAAACTCGGCTGGTCATCATTTATACGTTAATCCGACATTTGAGCGGCTGTTTAAAGTCTCGAATGAGGAGATCAAAGGCAAGACCGTCTTCGACTTAATGGCAGAGGATATCGCTGTAAGATTAGATAAGCACGATCAAGAGGTTCTTGCATCTGGTCAAACGCTTTTAATCGAAGAAACCATTCAAAGTGTGGATGGCTCGGTGCAGCATTGGCTCGTCATCAAATTTCCAATGGACGTTAGGCAGGGGAGGTTGCTCGGCGGGATTGCATTTGACATCACCGAACGGAAGCAGGTGGAGGAGAATCTTCTGCGTACTCGGTTCGCCATGGATCAGGCAGTGGATGCGGTGTACTGGATCGATCCCCAAGCCAGGATTTTGTACGCCAACGACGCGGCGAGTGCGATGCTGGGCTATACCGCGGACGAGTTCCTGAGCATGACCGTTCACGATCTGAATCCGGATTTTCCTGCAGAGATGTGGCCTGGGTGGTGGGAGGAGACCCGAGAGAAAAAGTTGATCTCGTTGGAGACGGTCCATCTGACGAAAGATGGGCAAAGGATTCCGATCGATATTCGGGTGGCGTTCTTGGCCTATGGCGGTCAAGAGTTCCACTGCGTCTTTGTCCGGGACATTACCGAACGGAAGCGGGTCGATAAAGCATTACGCGAGAGCCAAGAGCGATTTGAATTGGCTGCCCATGCCACCAACGATGGCATTTGGGATTGGAATATTCTGACAGGGGAGCAGTATTGGTCTGACCGCCACCATGAACTGTTTGGACTTGAGCTAGGCGTCCTCGTCCCCACATATGACACGTGGATTTCGCTGGTGCATCCAGATGACGCCGATCGGGTACATCAAGCCACGTGTCATCATCTTGAGACTCGTGAGCCATACGATGTCGAAGTGCGGGTGAGGATGAAAGACGGTAGTTATCACTGGTTTCGCGATCAAGGCCAAGCGGTATGGGATGCTTCCGGTCGTCCGGTGCGCATGGTCGGTTGCATCTCCGATGTAACCGACCGAAGAATCGCTGACGAGGAACTACGCTCCGCCCATGTGCAACTTGAGCGAAGGGTTCGTGAGCGGACGGCCGAACTCGCGCTGGCCAATCAATCTCTTCAGGATGACATTGCCGAGCGCAAACGTACAGAGGAGGCGTTGCGCGCGAGCGAATGGCGGTACAAGTTATTGACGGAAGCGACGTTCGATGGGATTGCAATCCACGACAAAGGTGTGTTGCTTGAAGTGAACCCTGGTTTGGAGCAGATGTTTGGCTATGCGCCCGGTGAACTCATCGGGCGCTCTATCTTCGATCTCATCGCCGATGAATCCCGTGACGTGGTGATGGCCAATATGCGGACTGGCGTGAGCGGTCCGTACGAAGCCATGGGTCGGCGTAAGGACGGCACGAGCTTTCCCGGCGAGGTCGTCGTCCGGCCCTATCAGTATCGTGGGAAGGAGGTCCGACTCGTGGCGGGCCGCGATATTACCGAGCGGAAGCATCTCGAAGTGGAACGACTCCGCCATACGCAAGAGCTCGAGCGTCAAGTGGCAGCGCGGACCGCTGAAATCACCAAGCTGGAGGTACAGCGAGCACGAGCGGAGAAGTTGGCTGCAGTCGGCCAGCTGGCGGCCGGCGTCGCGCATGAGATCAACAATCCAATCGCCGGCATTAAAAACGCGTTCGTCCTGGTGAAACAGGCCATTGATCCTGCGCATCCCCACTACGAATTCGTCGGGATGATCGATCGGGAAATCGGCGCGCATCGGGGTAATTGTGCAAAACATGTATCAGCTGTAT
>JAAUPT010000180.1 GCA_012032965.1 Nitrospira sp. | reverse complement strand
CCACAGCGGTTTTCCAACTTCTGTCCGGTCTATTATGGACTCATTCCACAGACCTACTCCGGAAGCCAGGTGGCCGGCATCTTCGCCAAACGAGCCCGCCGCAGGGACGTGGTTGGGGACGGGGATCCGCTGGACATCTGCGTGTTGTCAGAAAAAAGCATTCCTCATAGCGACATCCTCCTGACGGCGCTGCCGATCGGCGGGTTGAGTCTGGCCGACGGCGGCGAGGCCGACGACAAGATCATTGCCGTGATGCGCGACGACGCCGTGTACGGGAACTTCACGGACGTTGCACAATGTCCGGCAGCCCTCCTGGATCGCCTCCAACATTATTTTCTGACCTATAAAAGTGCGCCCGGGTCTACTCGCCATAAGGTGGAGATCACCAGCGTGTACGGGCGAGAGGAAGCGCAGAGAGTCATCCGAGCGGGACACGCCGATTATTGTATGAAGTATCCAGAGCTGAGTTCCCTATGGCCGAAGAAGCTGTAGCGTACCAAGCGCGCACGGGAAGGATGTTGGAGCGTGTGAAGGAAATGAGGCGTACCACCTCGCTCTACCACATAATTCTCATGTTGAGACCGCCATTCTTCTTGCCGTACCGTTTGAGCCCACGCAGACCCACATGCTCGTTATACGTGCGACCTCGTAGCAATACCTTCCGAGAACCTACATCGCAGCGTTGTTGAGAATTTTCACAGATCCGTCCAGAGCTGCCGCGTTGCTCCAGCAGCAAACAACGTGCCCTACCAAGCTTGTGACGCTCTCCACGATGCTGCTCTTACAGCTATTCTCTGCTGTTAGACTGCATGCGGGCAAGACGTTCCGGGCAAGGCTTGTCGCAACCGGCATCGCACTCCAGACCAAGACGCTCAAGACCGCCACAACTGCCGCCGATCGGACGCGACCGACCAGGACACCCACCGCCATAGCCAGGACGGCAACACCCATGACGAGAAAGGTCACCAGAAAAAGTGTCATGACAGCTCCTCTTTACGGTACCGTTGGAAGGCACAGCAGGCACGTTCCTCAAATTGTCCGTCACGGTCGATGACGAAGAGAACAGGAAGGTTGAGCCGTTCCGCGATGGCCATGCCACGCTCAGGCCCCAACACCTGAAACGCGGTGGCCCAGGCATCGGCTCGCATGCTGGTATCCGCCAGCACAGTCACCGAGACCAGATGATTATCGACCGGCCAGCCGGTTGCCGGATTGATGGTATGAGAATAGCGTCGACCGGCGATTTCGAAAAAGTTGCGATAATCGCCCGATGTGGCGAGTGCGATGTCACTGAGCGACAGTACCGTGTGCACCGAGCGTTCACCCGACAACGGTTTCTCAATCGCGATCCGCCAGGGTGTATCGTGCTCCTTGAGACCGCGTACCCGTACCTCGCCACCTATCTCAACCATATAATGTTCAATGCCGTGCGCGGTCATGAGTTCAGCAACGCGGTCCACGCCGTACCCCTTGGCTATTGCGGAAAGATCCAAGAATACATCAGGGCGGTGCTTGCGTATTGCTGGTTGAGTCTCACTGATGGTGATCTTATTGAGACCGCTGCGCGCACGCGCAGCGGCAATATCGGTTTCAAGCGGGATTCGGTCAGGATGAACCTCGGGGCCGAAGCCCCATAGATTGACCAGGGGGCCAACCGTGATGTCGAACGCTCCTTCGCTTTGGGCACCGATCTCGAGCGCGACTTTGAGCACGTCACGTAGCGGAGCGGATGCGGGCACCCAGTCGGTGGTGCGCAGACGGTTCAAGCGCGACAGTTCCGATTCCGTGTCATAGGTGGACATGGTGTGATTGATCTCGGCCAGCAATGTGTCAACTTCGATCTGCATGGCCTTCAGGGAGGGAGCATCCTGGGAGGAGCGGTATTTCACGTTATAAGTGGTTCCCATGGTGCGACCACTCATGTGCAGCTCTGCGACAGGCGGCGCAGGGTTCAGCAGGCTGAAGCCAAAACCAGCAGCCAGCAGAACGATCAAGGCCATGAGCGCACGCGGGCGCGGAATGGATGGATGCATGGATGGTCAGCCTCCGAAGTCGTCGAGCATGATGTTGTCACGCTCGACACCCAGATCCAATAGCATCTTGATCACGGCTACATTCATCATCGGCGGTCCGCAAAGGTAGTACTCACAGTCCTCGGGCGCCGGATGGGTCTTCAGATATTCGTTATAGAGCACGCTATGGATGAAGCCGATATAGCCGCTCCAATCGTCCTCTGGGAGTGGGTCGGACAGAGCAACATGCCACTCGAAGTTATCGTGCGCTGCGGCTAGCTTGTCGAAATCTTCGACATAAAACATCTCGCGCTTCGATCGAGCCCCGTACCAGAAGGAGATCTTGCGTGTGGTCTTGAGGCGACCCAGCTGATCGAAAATATGCGAACGCATGGGTGCCATCCCTGCGCCACCGCCGATGAATACCATCTCGTTGCTGGTATCACGAGCAAAGAACTCGCCGAACGGTCCGGAGATGGTGACCTTGTCACCCGGTTTTAGCCCGAACAGGTAGGATGACATTTTACCCGGCGGCACGTTTAGCGTGCGCGGTGGGGGCGTAGCAATGCGAACATTGAGCATAATGATGCCACTCTCCTCAGGGTAATTGGCCATGGAATAGGCTCGCTCGAGGGGCTCATTGACCCGGGAAACTAGTTCCCAGAGATTCAGCCGGTCCCAGTCACTGCGAAACCTCTCTTCGATGTCAAAATCCTTAAACGAATGCTCATACGGAGGGCAGAAAATCTGGATGTACCCTCCGGCACGAAAATCGACAGATTCATCCTGGGGAAGCTCCAGGACCAGTTCTTTGATGAAGGTCGCTACATTGTGGTTGGAACGCACGGTACATTCCCACTTCTTGACACCGAACACCTCATCTGGGATCACGATTTTCATGTCCTGCTTGACCGCAACCTGACAGGAGAGACGGTACCCTTCGCGCGCTTCACGCTTAGTGATATGGGAGGTTTCTGTCGGCAGAATGACCCCACCCCCTTCGAATACCTTCACCCGGCATACCCCGCAGGTCCCGCCGCCGCCGCAGGCCGAACTGAGAAAAATCTTGGCGTCGCCAAGCGCACCGAGCAGCTTGCCACCCATCGGAGTCTGGATAATCTTTTTATCGTTGACCGTGATCGTGACATTGCCACTTGCCACCAGTTTCGAGCGCGCCGTTAGAATCAGGCCTACTAGAATGAGGACGACCCCAGTGAAAAAACTGACTCCCAGTATGATCTCGATCATAGGCGGCCCCTCGTCAGACTCAGAGTTGAATTCCGGAAAAGGCCATGAACCCGAGGGCCATCAATCCGGCGCTGATAAATGCGATGCCCAGTCCCTGCAAACCAGCGGGTATGTCGGAATACTTGAGCTTCTCACGCACCCCTGCCATCGCGGCGATCGCGACCGCCCACCCGACACCCGAGCCCAGACCATAGGTGAGGCTCTCGCTAAAGGTATAGTCACGTTCGACCATAAACAGACTGCCTCCGAGAATGGCGCAGTTGACGGTAATCAGCGGCAAAAAGATCCCCAGCGAGTTGTACAGTGTCGGGACGTGTCGGTCGAGAAACATTTCCAGCACCTGTACGATCGCCGCAATGACACTGATGTAGCTGATGAGCCCAAGGAAGCTCAGATTCATATCAGAGAGCCCCAACCATGCCAGCGCGCCATCCCGAATGAGAAACTGGTAGATCAGATTATTGATCGGGACAGTCAGGGCCTGGACGACGACCACCGCGATGCCAAGTCCGATCGCCGTGCTGATTTGTTTCGATACGGCTAGAAACGTGCACATTCCGAGAAAAAATGTCAGCGCAAGATTCTCGACGAAGACCGCAGTGATAAACAGATTGACCAGCTCTATCATGAGGTCACCTCGGGACGATGCGCGTGATAGATCCGGTATTCAGGTTCCTCAACTTGTGCCGGCTTCCAGGAGCGCACCACCCAAATGATCATACCGATCAGGAAAAATGCACTCGGGGGCAGCAGCAACAAGCCGTTTGGCACATACCACCCGCCATCCCTTTCAAGAAGGAGTATCGGATACCCGAACAGGGAACCGGACCCCAAAAGCTCGCGCACGGTACCGACTGCCAGCAACAGTGCGCTATAGCCCAGACCGTTGCCGAGGCCATCGAGAAAGCTTGGGAGAGGTGGGTGTTTCATTGCATAGGCTTCAGCGCGTCCCATGACGATACAATTGGTGATGATCAACCCGACAAATACCGACAGTTCCTTGCTGATTGCGAACGCGTACGCTTTGAGGAACTGATCAGTGACGATGACCAGCGAAGAAATAATGGTCATCTGCACAATGATGCGGACGCTGCTCGGAATGTGGTTGCGGATCACACTGATGGCGGCATTGGATAGGGCGGTCACGGCTGTCAGCGCGATGCACATCGTGACCGTGGTTGAGAGCTTCGACGTCACTGCCAGTGCCGAGCAAATCCCCAGGACCTGCAGAATGATCGGGTTATTGTCAGCGATCGGATCAAACAGAATTTTGCGGTGCTGGTACGACATGCTAGTCAGCTCCTTTCATGACGCAAACGGGAAAGGTACGGCCCGTACCCTTTGTCGCTCAGCCAGAATTTCAGCAAATTCTCCACGCCTCGCGAGGTGATGGTGGCGCCGGCGCTGCGGTACCCGTCGAACTGGAAAAGAGGCGGTCGGGGCTGGAGTTCAACAAGCGGAACCAGGGGCTGCCGGGGGTTCCGGCTGTACTCCCCCACCACGCTCGCGGAGCTGGTGGACTCGCCGGTCATCATGGGCGAGCACCTGCGGACGAACGCGATGGAGACGCTGCACGGGGTCGAGCACGCGATGCACGCGGTGGCGCCCAGGGCGGAGCAGGCGCTGCTGCCGGATGTGCGGCGCCTGCGTGCTGAGCCAGACCGGCATGTCCTGCCCGATGAACTGCCCGAA
>JAAUPT010000179.1 GCA_012032965.1 Nitrospira sp. | reverse complement strand
AGCAGCAGGACGGTTCGCGTCGACGTGCGCATCATCGCCGCGACGAATCGGGACCTGGAACAGGCGGTGAGGGAGGGGCGCTTTCGCGCGGACCTGCTCTATCGGCTCAACGTGTTCCCCATCCGGGTGCCTCCCCTCCGGGAGCGCGTGGCGGACATTCCCCTCCTCGCCTCCTTCTTCCAGTTCTCATGATGTATTGGAACGCATCACCCTCCAAATGGCGTCGAGTCTCGACCTTCAAGAAGTGCTCACTACGATCACGCAAGGACTTGTTGATGAATTGGACGCGGCGTTCGCCCGCATCTGGCTCTTAGGTTCCGGGGATCTTTGCGCGACCTGTCATAAAGCCGCTGACTGCACGAATCAGGCTCGCTGTCTGCACCTTGAGGCGAGTGCGGGACTCTACAGCAACCTCAACGGAGAGTATCGCCGCATCCCGCTGGGGGCGCTCAAGATCGGGAAGATTGCCCAAGGCTTCGGACCAATGCAGACGAACGATATCCTCGGCGATGACCGACTGCCGAACAAGCAGTGGATGCAAGACAACGGGCTTCGCTCCTTCGCCGGCTACCCGTTGAAGTTCCGCTGGGAGCTGCTCGGCGTGATTGCGATGTTTGGGCGACGGCCATTGAGCAGCGAGGAGTTCGAACGCCTGGCGGTCTTTGCCAACCAAGCCGCCATTGCGATCAAGAACGCGCAACTCTTCATGGAGGTCGCCCAGCTCAAGAATCGACTTGAGGCGGAGAACCTGTACCTTCGCGAAGAGATGAAGCTCGATCACAATTTTGAGGAGATCGTCGGTGAGAGCCAGCGTATCAAGGCTGTGCTCCGGCAGATCGAACAGGTGGCGCCCACAGACTCGACCGTCCTGATCCGCGGAGATACAGGGACCGGCAAGGAATTGCTGGCAAGGGCTATTCACAGCCTGAGCCCGCGCAGCGCCCGCTCGCTCGTGAAGGTGAACTGCGGAGCCATCCCCGCCAATCTGGCCGAGAGTGAACTGTTTGGACATGAGAAGGGATCGTTCACCGGGGCATTACAGCGCCGCATCGGACGATTTGAGCTGGCGGACGGGGGGACCATCTTCCTGGACGAGGTCGGAGAATTGCCGCTGGACGCACAGGTCAAGCTTCTACGGGTGTTGCAGGAGCGGGAAATTGAACGGATCGGAAGCGGCCACTCCATCAAAGTCGATGTCCGGGTGATTGCAGCCACAAATCGCGACCTTCATGCTGCGGTGAAGACCGGTTCATTCCGAGCCGACCTGCTGTACCGATTGAATGTGTTTCCGATCGAAGTGCCGCCTCTATCAGCCCGTCCGTCTGATATCCCACTCTTGGTCAATCGTTTTGTCGGCAAGTTCTCAAGCAAGATCGGCAAGAAGATCGACGGCGTGTCTCAATCGACTATGGAACGCCTTATGAAATACTCCTGGCCTGGTAACATCCGGGAGTTGGAAAATGTCATGGAGCGGGCCACCATCCTTGCGAAGGGGTCACTACTTCAGGTCGACGACATGATGCTTCAAGGAAACTCCACCACACCGTTGCCACTAGCCGATTCCCTGGAAGAGGTGGAACGAGCTCACATCCTCCGCCTTCTTGAGGATACGAACTGGGTCATTGAAGGGAAACAGGGCGCCGCCGTTCGGCTTGGTCTCCATCCCAACACGCTCCGATCCCGGATGCAGAAACTCGGCATCAAGAAACCTCTCTCCTCTTCATAGCAACAAACAGAACGTTCCATCCCCACGATATATCGTAGCCTCACGACATCTCGTGGAGGCGCCTCTCCTTCGTTCTGCTTCATCTTGCTACGAATAGTCAGGCAACGGCCTGTTTTTCAGCGCGTTATCTTGTTTCACTGGTCGAGGCGGCGCGTGGCATTGGCCTTGCCATAACGAATAGATATCGTGGCCGACGCGCCGAAAACAGCAGCGCCAAACAGACACCCACAATATCGTGAGTGTCATTCAATCAAAGGAGACCCCGTGAAAACTGCCATCATTATCTTGTCCGATCCAAAGAGTGGTTCAGAGGAAGCGCTTGGACGAGTCTTCAATGCCCTGGCTCTTGCGTCTGAATGTAAACAGAAAGGCGATGAAGTCGCCGTCGTGTTCAACGGAGCCGGCACGAGGTGGCCTGCTGAGTTGACCAAACTCTCACACCCTGCGAATGGCCTCTACAATTTAGTGCGTGATGTCGTGCAAGGCGCGTCGTGCGGCTGCGCCGAGGTCTTTGGGGCGACGGAAAGCATCAAAGCATGCGGGGTGCCGATTGTGAAGGACCATGCGCTGACCGGAACTGCAGGGCTCTTGAGCCTGCGCCGGTACGTAGCAGAGGGGTGGAATACAGTCGTGTTCTGAGACTGAGCATGAGAGGACATGCGACGAGACCCGTCGTCATGTCCTCTCGGCAGGGAGAACAACATCATGGCGTTGAAATACTTAGAGCTAGCGATGACGGAAGCCGTACGCCGAGCACAGAGCCACTACTACGGAAGGGCCATGAACATCGCAGGGGCTTCCGAACGAGACCCGCTGGGCCAAGCCGAAGCGGAGTTTATTGCAGAGCGTGACAGCTTCTATCTGGGTTCGATCAGCGAAACCGGATGGCCCTACGTTCAGCATCGAGGTGGACTCTCGGGATTTTTGCGGGTGGTCAATGAGAGGACGCTGGCCTTCGCCGACTACAAAGGGAATCGCCAGCTGCTCACGACCGGGAACGTCTCAATGAACGACCGAGTCGCGTTGTTTCTCATGGACTATCCGAACCGAACGCGGCTGAAGATTCTTGGCCATGCCCGCGTTGAGGATGCCCGTGTGCATCCAGAACTTGTTGCGCAGCTCGCCGATCCGAAGATGCAGTCGAGCGTGGAGCGGCTGGTCTTCATCAACGTCGTCTCGTTCGACTGGAACTGTCCCAAGTACATCTCGCCACGATACTCGGCGGAGGAGGTTAAAGAGTATGCTGGTTCGATTGAAAAGCGCATCGCCGAACTGGAAACCGCCCTGCGTGCCGCCAAATAGGATCCGGGTCTTCACCAACTTGAGAGGGGGACATCGTTTACAATGGTTGCCCGTCATCTATTTGCAGGAGGAGATCTTGTCACCAGAGCCCAACAGCCGCCCCCCATTCCCACCCTTTACTAGGGAGACTGCAGCCCAGAAGGTTCGTATGGGAGAGGATGCGTGGAACACGCGCGACCCTGAGAAGGTGTCGTTGGCCTACACGCACGACAGCGTCTGGAGAAATCGTTCGGAATTCCTGACCGGCCGGGAAGCAATCGTTCGGTTCTTAGTGCGCAAGTGGAGTCACGAACTGGACTACCGCTTGATCAAAGAACTTTGGGCCTGGCAAGATAAACGTATTGCTGTTCGATTTGCGTACGAGTGGCACGACGATTCCGGGAACTGGTTCCGATCCTACGGCAACGAGAACTGGGAGTTCGACGATAGCGGCCTCATGCGTCGACGCATCGCGAGCATTAACGACGTACCGATCGTGGATAAAGATCGAAAATATTTCTGGCCCCTTGGTCCCCGGCCAGACGATCATCCTGGGCTGTCTGAGCTTGGCCTTTAGAATTCTGCCCGATTGCGGGTGCCAAGGCCATGCTGGATGGAGGCAGGCCACACGGCGTCGATTTCCTCGTGAAGACGGTCACGCCGGAGTATTACGATTGTCTACTGATAGCCGATCAAAAAAATCAGGGGGGGCTTCCCCCTTGTCGGAAAAGCCCCCCCAACCATGTTGAATGTTCTGGCAGTCTACTTGGTCACGACCACTTCTACGCGCCGGTTTTTGGCCCGACCTGCCTCAGTCGTATTTGGCGCCTTGGGCTTGGTATCGGCATATCCTTGAGTGGTGGCATTGCTCAAGCCACCTTCTTCTAGTGCGTTTGCCGCATTGACGGCACGGGCTTCTGATAGCTCCATATTCGTTGGGAACTTTTTCTTTAACGCACCGCCGATCGGCTGGTTGTCCGTATGGCCGTCAACCGCGACCTTGTACTCTGGGTAGTCTTTTAAGATCCCCCCACCTGCTTCAGCGCGTCCGCTCCAGCCGTTTTGAGTTGGTCTTGACCTGAGGCAAAGAGATAGCCGGACGCCAAGTTGATCAATAAACGTTCGTCGTTCAAATGGATGGTAATATCACCCTTGTTGATTTGAGGGCGAAGAGCTCTGATCAATCCACGCTCTGCCTCTTTCAGCTTGGCCATTTCTTCTGATAAGTCACCGCGCAGACCGGCGAGTTGTCCTTCAAGATCGGCATTGCGTTGCTTCGCGGCGGCTAATTCTGCTGCGAGCCTATCCTTTTCGTCCTGTGACTGACTTAAGTCTCCTCGGGCAGCGGCGAGCTGACTCGAAAGCGCGGCGCTGTCACGAGATCCAGAACGAAGTGCAGCGATTTCCCGATCACGTTCGCCCAGCTGACGCTCCAGCTCGCTAACACGGCTGCTCAGGGTACCATTCTCTCTCCGAGCTGCCTCCAGTTCGTTAGCTAATCGTTGCCGATCGCTTTCGAGGGCTGCAATACGGGTGGCTGTCGGATCGGGCACCACAGCTTTCGTGGTGGAGGGGCACCCGGTGCCTAGGTGATAGCCGTACCAGTGATCAATACACACTTCCGGCTGCTTGATATAGGAAGAAGCATGGTTCTTAGACGATGAACAACCGGCTAGCACGACTAATCCTATCAAGATCATCCCTGTCTTGAGCGTTCGCATAGCGATCTCCTTCTATTCCGTTTCGCAGCGAGGCCGCGCAACGTTCCCGATTTTGGTTGTTGGGACAACACTACTGGCGGCCCTTGAGTGCATCGCGGATTTCCATCAACAGTTTCTCCTCATTTGTCGGCCCGGGTGGTGGGGAAGGAGGAGCGGGCTGCGCTTCGTTCTTGAATCGATTGACCTGCTTCACCAGCATAAAGATGACGAAGGCGATAATAAGGAAGTCGAA
>JAAUPT010000178.1 GCA_012032965.1 Nitrospira sp. | reverse complement strand
TGTGTTTTCCTTTGTGGTTTACGGGATCAGTTTTGGTTCTAGGGGTTTATGTTCCATGGGTGAAGTTCCTGGGAATTCTTGTCCCACCCGGTACTCCAGGATGGCTCGTGCCCTTGATGATTCCGATCGAGATCATCAGCCAGGTAGCACGGCCTGTTTCGCTGGCTGTTCGGTTATTTGCCAATATGACGCCGGCCATGTGATGCTCGCCGTCCTGTTCAGCTTGACGATAGGTGGCGGATTGTTGATTGGATGGCTGCCTTTTGCGTTTACAGTAGCGATCTATGCGTTGGAATTCGGTATCGCATTCATTCAAGCCTACATTTTCAGCATTTTGACGTGCGTCTACTTAGGGGACGCATTTCATTTGCACGGTCATGAAGAGCACGCGCATTAGCGCATGCGAGTTTAGACAAGAGAGGAGTAAGCCATAATGGATTCAGCAGCAGCAGGGTTGATCGGCATGGGGTGTGCTGCGGCAGGGTTTGCCGGAGCCGGTGTTGGTATCGGGTTCATCTTCGGAAAGATGATTGAAGTGGTAGCACGTCAGCCTGAAGCCGAGGCTCGTGTCACGAAGTATATGTGGATCGGGTTTGCGCTGGTGGAAGCCATCGCGCTCTATGGCCTGGTCATTGCCTTCATCATCATGGGATTTCGGAAAGGGTAAGGGGAACAACAGGCGGAACGGGCGTCTCTGTCACGGCGGCACCGTTCTATTTCTAGGGAGTTCACATGCCGCAGTTTGAATCGCACTTTTTTTTCTTCTCTTATCTTCTGGGAAATTGTGTCCTTCGGGATTCTGCTGTTTATCCTCTATAAGTATGCGTTCCCCGGTATCTTGAGCGTCCTCGAAGAACGAGAAAAGAAAATCAAGGACAGTCTCGAGCAGGCCGAGCAGCATCGATCAGAGGCTGAACGCCGGCTGAAGGAGTATGAAGCCAAGCTCAGCGCGGCGGGCAAGGAAGCGGAAGCTATTCTCGCGGCCGCAAAAGAACGCGCGCAACGGCTTCTCGAGGAAAACGAACAGCGATTGACTGCAGAAGCTGAACGAATCAAAGGCGATGCGACGCGTGAGATCGAACAAGAACGCCGTAAGGCCGTGCAAGACATTCGGACTCAGACGACCGAATTGGCACTGATGGTGGCGGAGAAGGTCGTACAGCGGAGTTTGACGGAAGCCGATCAGCGAAAGTTCGCAGATGAAGCGCTGGAAGCGCTTTCCAAGTCCTACCAACGATAGCGTGTCATGGTGTAAGGGTGGAGTCAGCCTAAGCTGACTCCACCCGGTCGATACCCTTCTAGATCTACGGTCACGAATTTAAACCCCAGTTCTTTCAGTTTTTCGCTGATTCTGGCACATCGAGCTGATTCGATGAGTCTCGGCAGTTCGTCTTTGGCGACTTCAATTCTCGCAACATCACCGTGGTTTCGGACCCTAAAATGACGAAATCCTTCTCGGTGCAGCACGGCTTCCGCGTCTTCGACGCGATGCAACTTTTCTACCGTGATCATATTTCCACGTGGGATTCGTGATGAAAGACAGGCTGCGGCGGGCTTGTCCCAGTTCGAAAGGCCGAGTTCCTTGGCAAGGGTGCGGATATCGGTCTTCGAGAGTTCAGCCTCGACGAGGGGGCTACGAACTCCCCAATCACGCGCGGCTTTGATCCCGGGGCGGTCGTCACCGAGATCATCGAGGTTGGTTCCATCTACGACATAGGCCGCCGCTTGTGATTCCCGCAGGCCTCCGAGAAGTTGGTACAAATCAGTTTTACAGTGGAAGCAACGATTTGCATCGTTTTTGACAAAATCGTCAATGGCAAGCTGATCCGTCTGCGCAATTTCATGACGGGCACCGATCTCTCTGGCCACCCGTTCAGCAGCTTCCAGCTCTATCGACGGGAATGTCGGTGAGACGGCCGTGATCCCAACCGCCTTCTTCCGGAGTTGATCGTGGGCAACTTTGAGAACAAACGTGCTGTCGATTCCCCCTGAATAGGCCACCACTACCGAGCCCATTTCGCTCAGGATGGATCGGAGTCGAGCGAGCTTCTGTTGGAGAAGGGATACCTGTTGAGCGTGCATGTGTCCCCCCGCCTAATGACGAACCTTCGCCTTCGCGATATTGCCGACCACAACCAGCGCGTAATGCTGAGGATCGAGATACTGCTTTGCGACGCGCAGCACATCTTCTTTCGTCACCCGGTCGATCCACGTTGTATACTGACTGAAGTAATCGAACCCCAACCCATAGAATTCCACTTGGGCTAAGACCTGGGCCATTTTGCGGTGGAATCCAGTCGGAGCGGGAAGCTGCCCATCAGAAAGGCTTTCGCTTCGGATAATTCCTGATCGGTGACCGAAGCCTCGCGAATAGCCTTCATCTCAGACAACACGCTGCTGATGGCCTGGTTGGTCTCTTCGGTTCGAGTCTGGAGATTAATCCAGAAAGAGCCGGGCATCGCTCGGGTGTCATAATGGCTTGTGATGCCGTAGGCGAGCCCCTGCTTGTCTCGAATCGAATCCATTAGGCGCGATGAAAATCCCCCGGCACCCAGGATATGGTTCATGACGGTCACGGCGTAAAAATCCGGGTTCGTCCGACTGATCCCAGGATGGCCGATCATAATGGTTGATTGCGTGAGGTCCTTTTCGATGAGCTGTACGACCTTTTTATCGATAGCGGTCGGTTTCTTGGCGGGCCTAGGCTGTACAGCACCTTTCTTCCATGACCCGAAATGCCCCTGAACCAGTGCCATCGCCTGTTCCACCGTGACGTCGCCGACGATCGTAAGGATGACTTGATTGGGGAGATACTCCTTGGCGTAGAAGTTCTGCACATCCGCTAAGGTAATCCTTTTGAGCGACTCTTCGGTTCCATTCACCGGCCAACGATAGGGATGATTCTGGAAAACCAGCTGGTTGAACGCTTTCATGGCGACGTGCCCAGGATCGTCGTTGTCACTAGAGATTTCCCCGAGGATCTGTGAACGGACCCGTTCAAATTCCTGCTTGGGGAAAAGCGGACGCTGCAGAATATCGGAAAGAAGCGTAAACCCGAGATCGATATCTTTCTGAAGGACACGCACGGAGGCGCTGCTGAAATCTTCGCCTGCGTGGGCTCCCAACGAACCGCCGACAAAGTCGATCTGTTCCGCCAACTGCTTCGACGTTCTCGTCGTTGTGCCTTCGTCCAACAGACTGACGACTAAGTTTGCCAGGCCTGCCTTTTCAGCGGGGTCTTGTACCGAACCGACCTTAATGAGCGCATGGATTTCAACGATGGGTAGGAAATGTTGTTCCAATACCAGAACAGTCATGCCATTGGGAGCTGTTGATCTCGCCGGCGAAATTTCTGCTGCCAGTCCCGTCGTCGTCACCGCCAACAGCAAACCGGCACACAGGAGCCATTTACACATGCCACTCCCTAGCCCACGTTGAACGAATGGTGGACTGAAACAGTGGCGCCTCGCGTTGTGTCGCTCACACCCCATGGTCACCTAGGATTTTCCTTCGCGTATCGCTGTGGGGCTCGATTCTTCGGGAGGCCTGGGCGGCAAAGGCATTAGAATGCCAAGAGTCCGATTGTCCTCGGTCAGATATTGTCTGGCAACGCGTTGAATGTCCTTTGCGGTGACGGCTCGAATACGTTCGACGAATTGATCGATCCGCCGCCACCCGGCGCCCACCATTTCCGCTTGTCCCAGCAACATGGCATGGCGGAAATTTGAGTCCTGCTCAAAGGTTCGTGAAGCCTCGATTTGATTCTTGGCCCGCTGGAGTTCCTGATCGGAGGGCGGCTCGTTTTGAAGCCGTGTAATCTCATGCTGCAAGGCAGCCTCCACGGATTTCGACCTTCGCACTAGGATTGACCAAGGAGTAGAAATAGAACAGGCCGGGATCTGCCTGGATCAAGCTGTACTCGGCACCGACGGACAACGAATTCTTCTGCTCATACACCAGACTTTGGTACAGCCTGGAGCTTTTCCCGCGAGAAAGGATCGACTCGAGGACGTCGAGCGCGTAAGAATCGTCACTCGAATAGTTGGGCACGCGAAACCCCATCATGACAAACGGCACCTGTGCTTCGCGCTTCAGCAGAAAACGACGCTCGCCTCGTTGTTCTGGTTCCGCTGGCAGAGACTGCTTGGGTGATGGTCCTCTCGGTATCGGCTCAAATAGACGTTTAATCGTGTGAAGTAACGCGTCGGCCTTGATATCGCCTACGACGACCAGTGTTGCATTGTTGGGTGAGTAAAACGTGTCATAGTGTCGCTGCAAGTCCTCGAGGGTCATCGCATCGAGATCAGCAAACCACCCGATAACGGGCCAATGGTAGGGATGACTCATGTACGCTTGGGCAAACAACGCTTCAACCAATGCACCTTGAGGATCGTCTTCGGATCGTAGCCGGCGTTCTTCTTTCACGACCTCGCGCTCAGTCTGGAATTCGGTATTATCGAGGGTCAACCCTTGCATACGGTCGGCTTCCAGTTCCAATGCCAGTGGGACACGATTGGCTGCAACATTCTCAAAATAGGCCGTGAAGTCCTGCCCAGTAAAGGCGTTATCGATCCCGCCATTCTTCCGAACGATCCGGGAAAATGCACCTTTGGGATATTTTGTCGTGCCTTTGAACATCATGTGTTCAAGCATATGCGAGAGTCCGGCGCGACCCATCACTTCGTTTCGGGAGCCCACTTTGTACCACACCTGCACCGTAGCCACCGGCGCCTTGGGGACCTCAACGAGTAGTACCTTCATGCCGTTGGTGAGGATGTATTCGCTGGGTTCCGCACCAAAGGAGAACGTGGAAAGGCTGAAGAAGACAAGCGCGCCTACAAGACAGGTATGCCAAGGCACGTGAGAAGTTGAGTTGATCATAATGGAAGGATTTGTCATGCTAGCAACGAGTTTCCACGGGTGTCAAGGTTGGAGAAGGGGGCCAGTTGAGAGGTTCCCCAGTTGG
>JAAUPT010000177.1 GCA_012032965.1 Nitrospira sp. | reverse complement strand
CAGGATGAAGGACGGGGATGTACTCCTGCTGGAGAATCTCCGTTTCCACACCGGCGAAGAAAAAAACGACGACACCTTCGCCAAGGCCCTGGCCTCGCTGGGTGATGTCTTCATCAATGACGCGTTCGGGGCCGCACACCGGGCCCATGCCTCGACCGTCGGAATCACGAAGTACATTAAGGATGCGGCGGCAGGTGCGCTGCTCAAGAAGGAAATCGAGTACCTCGAAGGTGCCATCGCCAATCCCGTGCGCCCGTTTGCCGCCGTCCTGGGAGGCGCGAAGGTGTCCGGAAAGATCGGCGTCATTGAAAACCTGGGAAAGAAGGTCGACAAGGTCATCATCGGCGGCGGCATGGCGTTTACCTTCTTGAAGGCAAAAGGCATGGAGATCGGGAATTCACTCGTTGAAATGGACATGCTGGATTTTGCACGAGGAATCGAAGACCATGCCCTCTCACGCGGAGTCAAATTTTATCTGCCCGTCGATTGTGTCGTAGCAGCCAGCCGAGAGGTAGGTGCTGAGACCAAAATTGTTCCCGTCCAAGAGATTCCCAAAGGTTGGTACGCCTTAGATATTGGTCCAGCCTCCGTCAAGCTGTTTAATGAAGCCGTCCAAAATGCCAAAACCATCCTGTGGAACGGACCGATGGGCGTCTTTGAAATCGATGCGTATGCCAGAGGCACCTTTGCAATGGCCCATGCGATAGCCGATGCCTATGCCCTCACGATCGTCGGCGGCGGCGAGACGGCTCTGGCCGTTCATCGGGCCGGCGTATCGGAAAGCATGTCGTTCATTTCGACTGGAGGTGGTGCCGCTCTGGAACTACTCGAAGGGAAAACGCTTCCTGGCCTTGCGGCGCTGCCTGACCGCTTAACTTGATCGCCATTCCGCAACGATAACAATATTCCAGGAAATACCGTGCGCACAGTCCTGATCGTCGGCAATTGGAAGATGAACAAGACCGCATCCGACGCGGTGCCTTTCATCCGTGAGTTGAGCGAACGCCTTCGTGGCCTCCCCTCACACGTTGAGCTTGTCGTGGCTCCCCCATTCACTGCCCTGCAAGCGGTCCGCACGGCACTAGCCTCTTCCCCTCACCTTCAGCTCGGAGCACAGGATATGTTCTGGGAAGATCAGGGTGCCTACACGGGAGAAGTCTCGGCACCGATGCTCGTAGACCTCGGGTGTCGATACGTCATTCTTGGTCATTCAGAACGACGAACACTCTTTGGCGAACAGAACGACAAGATCCAGAAAAAATCCGGGCGGCGCTCAAACACAGGCTCCACCCGATCCTCTGCATCGGCGAATCGCTACAGCAGCGAGAAAGCGGGACAACGGACGACGTACTCACCCAACAATTGCGCGAGAGCCTGTCCGGGTTCACCGCCGAGGCGTTGAAAGGAATCACGGTCGCCTATGAACCGGTATGGGCGATCGGCACCGGGACGTCCGCAACCGCAGAGCAAGCCGTGGCCGCTCACCAAACCATTCGGCAGGTTCTTGCCACCACAATCTCTCCCGCGATCGCGGATTCCACCAGGATTCTGTATGGCGGGAGCGTCACACCTCAAAACATCGAATCCCTGCTCGCTTCGAACCACGTGGACGGCGCACTGATCGGAGGCGCTTGTCTCCAGGTCGATTCCTTTGTTACAATCGCGAGCGCTGCTTCAGCCGCTCGATCAATCGGAGCCTAAGATTTCATCATGATGTATACGCTGATCGTCGTCATTCACGTCTTTGTCTGTTTTCTGATGATCGGGGCGATTCTTCTCCAATCAGGGAAAGGAGCAGAGATCGGCGCCTCTTTCGGCGGATCCAGTCAGACGGTGTTCGGTAGCCGTGGCCCGGCCAACTTTTTGAGCAAGCTGACGGTGGTCGTCGCGGCGATCTTCATGGTGACCTCATTTAGTCTGGCGATTTTAGCAAAACAACGAAACTTCTCCTCTACTGTCATCGACATGCAGCCCAAGAGCGAACCCACAGCTCCAGCGGCTGCCCCTCCTGCTCAGCCCTCAGAGAACTCACACCCTGCAGGGGAGACTTCCGAGGGTAGCCACTGATATCCAGTCAAGCCCCCTAGCACTTCGCTGGCCACGCAGGCCAGTGCTGTGCCGGTGGAACCATCCATTCGACAACCGCGTAAGGCTTTACTTTCGGTTAGATCCGAGTCAACCAAGAATCGTGCGTACGATCTTCGCCACGCACGATTGAAAAGAAGGCGTTTTGAAGGGTGCGCGTAATCGGTCCGGGGGTGCCGTTTCCGATTCGGCGATTGTCGATATCTCGGACCGGGGTCAGCTCAGCAGCCGTTCCCGTCACGAATACCTCGTCGGCAATATACATTTCATCCCGTGTGAATCGTTCCTCGACGACGGTGATGTTTCGTTCTTGAGCCAGTTGCATGACAGAGCTTCTCGTAATCCCTTCAAGCACCGAGGTCAACGGAGTCGTCTTGAGCACACCTCGACGAATAATGAACACGTTCTCGCCCGTTCCCTCGGCAACATAACCCTCTGGATCAAGAAGAATCGCTTCGTCATATCCATCAGCTTTGGCTTGTTGTTTCGCCATAATCGAATTCACATAATAGCCGGATATTTTTCCTCTGGTCATGGACACATTCACATGATGTCGCGTGAAGGAGGAGATACAAGCGCGCATCCCATTGGCCAACGCGTCGTCTCCTAAATACGCTCCCCACTTCCACGCGGCGATGGCAACCCGAATGGGATTTTCTCCTGGATGCACACCCATCGCACCGTATCCGATGTAGACCAATGGGCGAATATAACAGGCGTCGAGGCGATTGATGCGAACTGTTTCTACAATGGCATCGGTGATCTGTTTCCTGTCATACGGCATGACCATCATGCCGATGTGCGCCGAATCGAACAGTCGATTGACATGCTCCTGAAGCCGAAAGATGGCGGATCCTGATTTCCCCTTGTAACACCGGAGACCTTCAAACGCTGCCAGACCGTAATGGAGCGAATGCGTAAGGATATGGACATTGGCCTCCCTCCACGCCACAAACTTCCCATCCATCCAGATGTTCTCAACAGGTTCAAGCATTGGAGGCAATCTCCGCGCAGGATGATGACCGTTGTAAGTACGTGAGACGAGTGGAATATAGCGTGAGGTTACTCAGGGGTCAAGCAAATGGGCCAGTCATTGACTAGGAAGAAGCGCAATCGCGCGCAGACGTGAACTCAAAAACGTTCCGATTCGATCTTCTCCATCCGGACTCATCCTGACCACTTTGGCGCCAAACAACAGACCCCGCACCCAACGAACCACAACCCGCTGGATTTCCACCGGCTCATCCCTGTCCGGAAGGGTAATTCGAACCACCAGTTCCATCCCAGGCACAACTTGGTGATCCCCCAGCACCCGAAACCCGTTCCGGCAGAGATTCATCACCATCCCCTTACCAAGAAAATCACCACCCAAGTAATACATGACACAACGAGCGGGAATTCGGTGGTAGGTGCGGATCACGAACTTATTGGCGTGGGGCATGTTCTCCTTGCTACTTCTCAGTTTGTACTTTGAACGTTTCTCATCACTACTCTAGCTCGGTGGCGCTCAGCATACGCGTCGCAGATCGCTCCATCCTAGCCCTCCAATAGAGGGGGCCTTTCAAAGCTTTGGGCCACAGGCGCTCCTCGTTTGGCTTGACAGTCCACATCACCACATGTTAAATGAACCGTTCTTTAATTTCGGAGAAGAGATATGTACGCAATCGTTGAAACGGGTGGAAAGCAATATCGAGTCGAGGCCGGTGCTACGATTCAGGTTGCAAGCTTGCCGGGAGACGTGGGATCTCAGATCGAGCTCAACCAAGTCCGTCTCGTGCATGGCGAAGCCGGTCTCGTGATTGGACAACCGCTTATTGGTGGCGCAAAGGTGACAGCCGAAATTGTACGACACGGGCGGACTCGTTCGATCACCGTGTTCAAGAAGAAACGCCGCAAGAATTATCGCCGCACCCGCGGACATCGACAAGGATTCACCAAGCTACTCATTACCAATATTGCGTCGGCTTAACGAGACTAAGAGGACTTACTATGGCAACAAACAAGGGTGGCGGATCATCACGTAATGGCCGCGACAGTAATCCACAGTATCTAGGCGTGAAGGCCTATGGCGGTCAGACGGTAACGGCCGGCAGCATCATTGTCCGTCAGCGCGGCACCAAGTTTTTCCCAGGATTCAATGTAGACCTCGGCCGGGATCATACGCTGTTTGCAAAAATGAGCGGCGTGGTTAAATTCGAAGGTGGGCGAGGCAGACGAAAAGTCAGCGTGTATCCAATCCCAGCCAAATCCTAATTCTCCCTTTCCACTTCCTCTGCCCCAGTCGCGGCTGGGGAAATTCTCCCCGCCTCCTCGACTCAGAGACGGGTATACTTTCAGATCCTAACCACTGAACCGTTCACAGAATGGTACCACCGTATGTTCGTCGATGAAGTCCATATCACCGTCCGAGCCGGACGCGGAGGAAACGGCATCTGCAGCTTCCGGAGGGAGATGTTTGTTCCACGGGGAGGTCCGGACGGCGGCGATGGTGGTCATGGTGGCGATATCATCATGACCGCATCTCATCGCCTCACCACATTGCTTGATCTCCGCTACCAAAAACAGTATGAGGCTCAGGATGGGCGAGCCGGAGGGGGCTCCAACTGCACCGGCCGGTCTGGTGAAGACATGACCATTGTCGTCCCTGTCGGCACCATCGTCTATGATGATCAGACCACGGAAATACTGGCCGATTTTATTGAAGATGGTCAAACGGCTGTCATCGCGCATGGAGGCCGTGGAGGAAAGGGAAACAGTAATTTCGCCACGTCCGTCAATCGAGTGCCGACAAAATGCACCCCCGGCACTCCGGGTGAAGAGCGTACCTTGCGGCTCGAACTCAAACTACTTGCCGATGTCGGGCTGGTTGGATTTCCGAACGCCGGAAAGTCAACACTCATTGC
>JAAUPT010000176.1 GCA_012032965.1 Nitrospira sp. | reverse complement strand
CCCTGACCCAAACCCTCTACGGAGGGCCGGATCAGGCACAGACATCCCTGGAGTTCTGGCGCCTGTATGGAAATCACATTGTAGAGTGGAAAGGCAACGATGTGACGGTGGCTGCGTCGTTCGATATTGGGACGGAAAACATCGTCGGGCAGATTGAGAGCCCCCGGGCGTTTGTCATGGGGGGCAATATGGTCGTGCGATGGCAGATCATCGGGCCGTGGGCTGTGGCGGTCCGGCCGGAGTTCTACTGGGATCGGAATGGACGGTGGACCGGCGCAGAGCAGTTTGTCAAGGCCGTCACGTCGACGGTGGAGTACCAGTTTCCGTATCGCTGGATGAATACGGTCGTGCGTGGTGAACACCGTTACGATGAATCAACCGGAGTTGGAGGCGGATTTTTCAAGAACGGTGAGCTCCGTCCCGGTGCTGCAGGCCTCTCGCCGGGGCAACATCTGCTCCTGCTGGGAGTGCTTATGAGTTTCGATTCACCGTAACTGGGAAAGAGGGGGCGGAGACCCTTGCATCCAGAGTTGAAGCTGATCGACGATGCGTTTGCCGAGGGCTTGGATGGCTTGTTTTTTCGCATCTTCCAGAGCCGCGCTATCGTCGACGAAGACTGCTGAGCCAACTACCTTCGATGCTCCTTCGACTGTCTGGATGGGGGCGTGCCATTCGGAGCGCACAGCCCACAGGCTGCCCGTGGCCATCACGAGCGCGTCGCTTTCAGTGCCTGGCGCGAGATAGGCACCGATGACGGTCGGATACAGCCAGGCATAGCGGTTGTTGTACCGATCGATCGCCCCGGCGCCATCGACGATCAACACGGCGTCGGCTCCGTACCGGGCACCGGCTTGCCTAATCCCATCAATATTCTCCGCCTGAACGGTTGAATCCATCAACACAAAGATATCCGTGAGGATCTGCTGATCGCGCAAGGGAGCCAAGCCATGGAGAAGCCGTTCCCTATCCCCGCTGAGCCACTCGACTTTTCTGAGAGACTGATGATTCGGGAAATTGTGATCGGCAAAAAAGATTCCAAGGCGAAACGGGAGCGAGAGGGGGGAGCCCGGGTTCGATGGAGCGTGGCTCTCTCGATCCGAGGAGGGATCGACGTGCAGGACTTCGTTCATCGCGGCTCGATTGAATCCTTGGCTACCGGCACAACCAGCCGATAGCGCCACCAACAGCACGACGGCAATCGCGAACGGTTGTTGCATCACCTTCTTGTCGAGTCGTGGCATCGCATTCTACTTTCAAAATCCGCTTCCACCGCCTCCGCCAAATCCTCCTCCAGAGGACCCACCGGACGACCCACCGCTGCTGAATCCTGAGCCGCCTGAGCTACGTGGCGCGGCAGTCATGACCGTGCCGGCTGCCGCAGACATCTGCGATAGATTCCCGACAAAGCGACTCGGTCTAAAGTCAGCCAGGTTCGATCCTTGATACCAGGTAGGCGGCTGGGTGTAAATCCCTTCAAAAGCGCGGACCCAATTGTGTTCGACGCCCAATGCCATCGCGAAGGGCAAGAATTTCTCGAACATCTGTGGTGTCTTGATGACTCGCTCAAAACGATCCGATTCAACGCGAGTGAGGAATTCTTCAAAGCCGAGCACTTGTTCGAGAGCCCTTGTGCCTCGCATCGTTCGAGCCGGCATGAACCATCCAAACCCCACAATTATGAGGCCTGATAGCATTCCTGCCGCAAATCCAATCTGGATGGCTATTCCATAGTTTTCCTGAAGGATTGCAGCTCCGTACACTGAGGAGATGGCCACCGCGATACCGACGGCCACATAGACAACTCTCACCCGATCTGGGCGACCCGCATAATATCCTTTCTTTAAGAGTTGGTCGAAGAGGGAGGACTTGATCCCCTCAAGGTAGATGTAGAAGCGATTCTTCAGATCGGATAGAGAGACGACTGTCGCAATACCGTTCGAAAAGATGCCGTTCATGATCGTCCGTTCATGCGATTTCAGGTCGGCCCATTCCGCGGTGGTTTTCACGAGATGGAGATAGAACACCGTACTCGACCAGAGGCCGAGGAGTTGGGGTTCCTGACGTTCCTCGATCCGGAGAAACCCGCGAACAGCGAGGTCCACCACTGTCGCCGTGATATCGCGAAGATCCGGCGAATTGTCGATCAGCGTCCGAGCTCGGCAGGGGTCAGTAGTGCCGGTGGTTCATAGGCGACCGTAATGGGACGCAGATGTGGGTCGCGGCCGCGTACGTACCACAGACGCCACATCAGACCAAAGACACCAATGGGTATGGCTAATGGCCAGTTGGATCGTATGAATAGGCCCGTCAGTTTCAGTGAAGTAGGCTCGGTGACCAGTCCCTTGTCCCAGCCGACGACCGCGGTGAGGCCCTCACGAAAGCCGAGTTGTCGTGTCATGCGGTAAAGAATTTCCGGCCCGGTGATGTGTACCTCGGCCTGCTGTTCTCGTGCCCCGTAAGCCCCGCTGAACGCGAGGGCCTTGACACCGGTCACTCCGGACGGAAGAAGAATTCTGGCTCCTGCTGATTCGATCGGCACGTCCCATTCGTCGCCTGTGACGTTCCAATACAGCTCGTCGTGTTCTTCAAAGTATTTGATCCCGTTTAACACTTTGTAGGTCAGGATCAACGTCTTCGTAGTGTCCTGTGCACCCGGCAACCAGACTTTGAAGACTCGATAGTGCCGATCGCGAGCGCTCTCGTACTTCGAGCGGGACGTGGTGCTCATCGGTTACGCTCATGAGATCCAGTAATAAGGTGTAATTGAATCCCTGTGGCGTTCGGTATTCGACCGGAATGTCACGCTTTAACCCGTTCCACGATCCCGTAAATCGAGGGCGAATGGTTTCCGTGACGATCAGGTCTCCATTTGTAAGGACCTGAATATCGGCGTGAAACTGTTCGATGACCATTGTGCGAGCCTGTGCTGGAGAGGTTGCAAGGACCAGCAGGCAAGTCGAGAGCAAGAGGGTAATGAAAAGGAGGAGAGAGGTAGGGGTGATGTTGGTCGTATGGCGTCTGGTCACGGTGCGGGTCAGCGTGTCTGTTCGAAACTGACTTTCGGCACGACTTGCTCTGCAATATCGGCGAGCTCAAAGAATTCACGTGTCTTGAAGCTGAAGAAGTTTGCGATCATGTTAGAGGGAAATTCCTGAATCTTCGTGTTCAAGTCTCGGACAACGGCATTGTAGTAACGACGCGCATTCTGCACAGCCTCTTCAATCTGGTTCAGCGAACTCTGTAGTTGAGTGAAGCTTTCTACGGCGCGCAGTTGCGGATACGCCTCTGCTAAGGCAAACAAGGATTTGAGCGATTGAGCAAGTATTCCTTCGGCTTCCGCCTTCGTAGAAGGAGTCGTCGCCGACATTGCCCGATGGCGAGCCGTGATGACGGCGTCGAGAGTCTGTTTCTCATGGCCGGCATAGCCTTTTACTGTTTCGACGAGGTTCGGAACTAGATCATGGCGGCGTTTCAACTGGACATCGATGTCCGACCACGCGTTTTCTGACTGAACCTTCAGCCTGACCAGACTGTTGTAGATGCCGATAACGAGCAGCGCGCAGATGGCCAAGACGACCAAGACGATCCACACCATGGGGCGTCTCCTATTTTACTTGTATTCTAGAACGCCGAGCTTGGGGCAACTATATCGCCAGGGTGAAGACCTGTAAAGAAAAGCGGTGATACCTGACAGCTGAGTAAATGGTCGGCGTTACTCGACGAGGGGAAGAATACGGTCGGCGATGGCCTGCACGATTCCTTCTTGTTCAGTGACCACTTTCAACCCCTTGAAGCTCAGGTAGTATCCCCCGTGACTCGGCGCCTGGATCGTCGCACTGACTTCGACACGGTCTCCATCTTCGATGTCAGGGTCGCGGACATGAGGCCTGCCACAAATGCCTAACACCGCAACTGGAATTGTCGCTTCGTCCTCCTCCAAGCGAAACAAGTACGCGCCGTAACAGTTGTCTCCATTGGGAACTGTATAGGGAGCAAGCGGCTGCACATCCCGTGCAGTGCCGCGCATGGTGACGTGCCGGAGATGGTAGACGCGTGGTTCTTCGAGTAGGTACTGGATGCTGATCGGTTCTTCTGCCCACAAGAGCAATGGTGTGCCCATTCCGACAAGCGTGAGCAGGACACCCATGAGCCAAGCGACGAGCCGGGTCCAGGTCAGCATATGGACGCATTCTATCATCTTCTTTGCACGGTCCTGTAGTTACTTTCTCTTCTCATGCACGGCCGCTATAATCCACCGTCTATCAGCCATGGAGGATCACGCGTATGAGGAATGAGCGGCAACTTCAGATGTACGTTACGAAGTCGCGACCGAACTTTGAGGACCTCTTGGGCCAAATGGTGGAAGTGCCGTCGATCAGCATGGACTCATCCCACAAGGGCGATATCCGACGCGTAGCAGATTTGGCAGTGCAGTATTTGATTGGGATGGGTGCCAAGGCCCAGGTTGTCGAGACCGGTGGGTACCCTCTTGTCTCCGGAGGGTGGACAACAGGGGCTGAGTATCCAACCGTCACCATCTACAATCATTTGGACGTGCAGCCTGCGCAAGAGCTGGAATGGAAGCACGCTCCATTCGTCTTTCAGAATTCACGCGGCATCTATCGTGGCCGAGGTGCGACCGACGACAAGGGACCGGCTCTGACAGCCCTGTTCGGTGCTCGATATGCCATTGAGCAAGGTGTCCCGATCAATATTCGGTTCCTGTGGGAGCTTGAGGAAGAGATTGGGAGTCCTCATTTTAGCGCAGGGCTTCGAGACCGCACGGCTGTGCCACGACCGGACTCCGTGATCGTCTCGGACACGATCTGGATTTCCAAGGGTCGGCCTGCCGTGCCATACGGCTTGCGTGGGTTGCTCGGCGCGCGACTGATTCTGCGAACCGGCGAGAAAGATGCACACTCGGGTGTGACCGGAGGAGCCGCGCGGAACCCACTGGCAGAGTTGATGGAAGTTGCGAACGCGTGCCTTGATGCAAGGACCGGTC
>JAAUPT010000175.1 GCA_012032965.1 Nitrospira sp. | reverse complement strand
AACCGCCAGCTCTTGCAGGAGTTTTCGTGCACTGCGGTAGCAGTTATCTTAGATGGTATCGAGTTTGCTTGCTTAATTGCTGCATATCACATTGCTTACAACGAGAGTGAGTGGCGCACCGTGGATCTTTTCATTAACCAACTGTTAAAAGGAGGTTCGTCATGCGTCGATCAACATCCAACGGAAGCCAGGCTATGATGGCGCCAGATAGGAAACGTCTCAGGGAGTTGGAACAGGAGAACAGTCTGCTCAGGCTCCTGTATACCGATCTGTTGCAGAAATTCTCGTCGATGAAGGATGGGCTTATCAGGGGTGCAAGAGTTTGTTGAACAAGGATAGGGCCGCTATGGTGGAGAGAGCCGCGGTTGTCTCCAACTGGCTGACGGGTGAGCGGCAGGGCATGAACACTTACTGAATGTGGTGCTTAGCCATGCGGTAACGAAGGGTGTTGCGCGTCATTTTGAGCAATCGGCTGGCTTCCGAGATGTTGCCCGATGCTTTTTGTAACGCTTCTTCAAGCATCTTTTTTCCATTTCCTGAAACGACAGCCCAAAGGCCAGTAAGGATGGTTTGGGCTCAAAGCCCTGATGATTGCTCGAAGAAGGAGTCTTTACGGAAGTCGGCAAATGATGTGGCTGGATCACGTCTTCTTTGCACGTGATGGTGAGCCACTCGACGACATTGTGCAGTTCCCGGACGTTACCGGGCCAATCGTGATTCCGAAGAACGGCGAGGGCGGTCGGCGCGATGGCTTTGATGCGGCATCCTCGTTCCTTTCTCACACGCTCCAAAAAAATCAATAGAATTGGTTCAATGTCATCGAGCCGTTCGCGCAACGGTGGAATACGCAATTGATACACATTCAGCCGATAGTAGAGGTCAAGGCGAAACCGGCCGGCTTTGATCTGAGCCAGCAGGTCCTCGTTCGTGGCTGCAATGATACGGATGTCTATTTTATGGCTTCGCGTATCGCCCAAGGGGTCGATGGTATGGTTTTCCAGCACACGCAGAAGTTTGGCTTGAGCCGTCGAGCTCATTTCGCCGATTTCGTCGAGAAACAGCGTGCCTCCCTCAGCCAGCTGGAATCGGCCAGGTTTGGCCCGCTTGGCATCGGTAAAGGCACCCGACTCATAGCCGAATAATTCTGACTCTAAGAGATTTTCTGGGATGCCGGCACAATTCAGCGCAACCAGGGGGCCGGTGGCTCGTTGGCTATCACGATGGATGGCCTCGGCGAGCAGTTCTTTACCGGTTCCACTTTCTCCTGTAATGAGGACAGTGGCATCGGTCGATGCCACTTCTCTGGCCAGTTGCTTCATTAGGTTCATCTGCGGCGAGACGCTGATGATTGAGGTAAACGGATCTTGCGAGGAGGATAAGGACGGACGCGAAGGGTGACTGAGCACTCGAGCAATAGCGGCTTGTAGATCAGTCAAAAGAATGGGTTTGGTTAGGTAATCTGCCGCGCCGGCACGCATGAGCTCGACGACATCTTTGACTGAATGCCGATTTCCGATCACCAGTATGGGCGGGGATTCGGAGGTTTGCCGGGCAGATTCCAGGAATGGCGCCAGAGCATGGGGATTTCCCTCGCCAATGATCAGAGTTGGTGAAACCTCCGACCGGAGGCTGAGTCCCTCCGATACCGTATGAGCCTCGAAAATCTTGGCGTCAGGTGATGCGATTTGGAGAAGTTGCTTGAGGTCTGGATCTTTGGAGAGTAGGAGAAATATATGCGGGTTCATCGGAGTGCTCCCTTAGCCTAGCCTCCTCTCGAACCATCCTAATTACTCGTAGCCTACACCTCTGTCCGTAAAGAAAGAAAGGGGGGTGACGACGACTGGCTAATCGAAGACTATGATGCAGCGAATATTTTTCAGCGAGCTGGATATGGTCGAGCAGACAAGAACCAGATAATGTCTGGCAGGATGCTTCTTGATATCTTTTCACGGAGTTGACTGGAGGTTGAACAGGATATGGGCAGGTGGTAGGTGAAACTCAACGCCCAGATGGATGGCGAGCTGTAGATCAAAATTTAAACCGACAGCTCGCCGTCACAGCTACACTCGGAAAACTCCTCAGCAACTATTCACTATCCTTATTACAGAACGTCCGTTCGTAGGCGATGATCGTCCAGGCTTCCTCCTCGGTGAGCACACCGCCCTTTACAAGGCCTGGCATGCCGGTACCTTGGCTCCCGTTCTTAACGACCCAGAACAGCTCTCCGTCCTTCCGCTTCTTATGAAACTTACAGTTTGTGAGATTTCTGGGGCCCGGCGTCAACAACAATCCTCCGGCCCCTTCACCATTTCCGTCCTGGTTGTGACAGTTGGCGCAGGTACCCTTGCCTTCATAGAGCTCCTTGCCCTTGGCGAGTATCTCAGTGTGACTTGTATCGGACTTTCCATTTTCGTGCGTCACCACGTTCAGCGTCAGGGACACGCGGTTTTAGTGGATCGGCCTCGGGACCGGCCCATCCTGCCGCACTCCACGAAGCGACGGCGACTATGCAACACACGGTCACGATGAAAACGCTTACCTCTCATGATTCCTCCTTGGTGAGTACCACTGATATGACAACTAGGTGGCTATTCGCGCCGCGCGTTCGGAGGCGCAAATTCCGCACACATAATACCATGATGTTGTCCTAAGTGGCAGTGCCCATGTCCTGTAGAGAATGGTCAGATGGGAGTAGAAGTAGTAGCCAGTCTACCAGCATGAGGATGTCGCTGGTCCAGACCTGTTCTGGTCTGGACCAGCGAGCGACTAAAGTGTGACTACGGCAGTGTTCTCCACTGCGAGTCGTCAGGGAACTTCGACGATGTCGCTCTTCATCGGTCCGAGGACGGCGAGCAACTCGCCCTTCTCTTTCTCCGGCACGTTGAAGGTATCCAGTGCACTCACCAGTCCTCCACGAGTGCATTGAAGGCCGCAGTGGTAACCTTCATCCCCTTATGGGTCGTCTTCATGTCTCGACCTGAATAGGTGCAGGGGCCGCCGCTTGCCGCACACACCTGCTCGACCAGCAGTTTATTCAGCTTCTTGAGATCGGTGGTTGCGAAATAGCCATTAATGCGCTTGTCCGCTCCCACGTTGCCGATGAACTTGGTGACCACGGCTTGGATCGCGCCTTGCCCGCCGAGCCGCTCATAGAGTGACCGGTCTGCAGCAAAGGATGGGGCACTGCTCAAGGTCCATGCTGCCGCTACCGCGACAGCTGCACAAATAATCTTCTTGCTGAATGTCATATCGTCTCCTTTGTGAAAGAATAAAATGACTACATGGCGCACTGACTGACTACGGATTCCACGGGGTGTTCGGCATCAACTGACCCTTATAATCCTTGGGATTCTCGTTCGCGATGACCACCGCAATCGCACCTCGTAGGGCGCTCGTTAATGAGTGGGTCACGACCGGATACGCCCCCGGTGACTCAGCGATCATATCGAATGTGGCTGCGCTGCCTGGGCCGACCACATAGGTCTGGACTCCCGTGAACTTATTGGCCGGATTGCCGCTCTCATAGACATTGTCCCAGATTTCGGCGATTGGATGGAGCGCAGAAAACTCGTTCGGGCCGGCATTCACGAAATAGATCCGTACCCGTTCGCCGACTTTAACCTCCAACGGCTCTCCTCCCGGCATAAAGGGATGGTGCTTGAAGATGCCACCATTGAAGACCGTATAATCAAATTTCCGATCGAACATCCCCTGCACGTTATCCGGGTTCTTCCACAGCTCGGATTGCACCAGGACGAATTCCCGATCGGCCTTGGGCCACACACTCGGATCCTTCGGGTCAACAATGATCGCGCCGAACATGCCGCGGGCGACGTGTTGGATCATTGGGCTCGCGCCGCAGTGGTAGTAAAACACGCCGGGCTTCTTCGCCACGAAGGAGAACTTGTGTGTGTCTCCCGGTCCAACCGTACGGTGGTAGTTCTTCAAGAAGTCAAGCTCAGCCGCATGAAAGTCCATCGAATGCGGGAAGGAATTATTCTTATCGCCGATCAGAGTGAAGTTTACGGTATCACCTTCAGTGACTCGGACGACCGGACCAGGCATCTGACCATTAAAGGTCCAGGCCTTGTACTTCATTCCGTTACCGTCGATGACGATTTCTGATTCGGTCGCCGTGAATGTGACATCATGGACCTTGGCTCCTGCGGACCCAGGCATGGTGATGCACCCGCTGGCTCCCAACAGGACGCCCAGTCCCAGGGTTAATGTGAGTAAACGAAACCTCTGCATAGTAGCCTCCCTTTAGATTTTTTATGGAAATAAGACGCTGCGCTGACAAGCACGGCTAGCTTTGGCCCCCTCCATCACTCGTCGAGCAGACGCCGGGTCAACTATCTACCAAATTTACAAGAAAAAATACATTATTCTTGGCAGCGTAAGCAAATTTTTTTAACGCACGTCAGCAAAACAAGCAAGCATGTACCATCTCTGCCTCGATGGTGATGGCAGCCACTACCCACGAGGCACAATGCGTACCACCAGTGTTGTCGCTTAGAAGGTGGCTATAATTCTCATGGAAAATTGATCACCTACAGGCGCCAGGGAAGATTCTGCTGATACGGTATAGATTAAATGATTGAGGATGGCGAGAATCTAAAAAGATACACGCTGTATCTAATTCGATTCAGGCTAGTACGTAGGGAGAAGCTTTGGAGGATGTTCCGCTCACTTCATATTGCGTTGCGCGATGGCCACATTTCGGCGAAGCCCATGGAGCTTCGCTCGGCGGATCGGACTTTGTTGAAACAGCGTGGCAAAGGTCGATTCATCCAGCTCGGAAAGTTTCTTCAGGTCGGGCGAGAGGGTCAAATCGGACGGCTGAAAGGCCTCTTCGCGAGTAGGTTCGGCTCGTAGGTTGAACGGACAGACGTCAAGGCAATCATCACAACCAAAAATCTTATTCCGCATACCCGCTTGCAGCTCGTGAGGGATGCCGGTCGCATCGCCACGAAGTTCGATCGTGAGGTAGGAAATGCATCGAGTGGCGTCGACGACATAGGGCTCGGCGATGGCCTTC
>JAAUPT010000174.1 GCA_012032965.1 Nitrospira sp. | reverse complement strand
GCAGTCGAGCAAGAGAGCCGACGGACGAGCATCGCCCCCAGGCCTTGGCAAAGGGATAGAGGTAGATACTCCATTGGCCATGATCCATCGGAGACTCCCGCTGAACCTCTTTGTCGGACGCCACGAAAACGCTTCCCAATTGGTATACCACCGACCCTGACGTTCTAATTCGAGAGATTGCGCCAGGTACGCTTTGTAAACTGGTTCGTTCGTTGCTGCACCCTCGTAAGCAGCAAACATGGCGAAATCGTTAGCGGGAGACCAATCGAATCGTGCGAAGGCCCAGTGAAACCACAAAGCCTGTCCCGCTTCAACCGTCACGTTGCGACATTCCAGGATCGCACCATCGACCGCCAGCGTGGTCTGTCCGCTCACATCCGGTGTGAACGTATACTGCGCGAGAGAGGCTGGCGTGGGATCTCCGGAGCTCAAGTCTCGTGAGCCGTCCCCATCTATCCGTCGAGGATCATCCAATACGGCAAAGAATTGTCCGCTGACTGGGTGAAAGACATACGTGCTCCTAAAAGCATCGAACGTTTTCGCAACCATGCACATTCCCTGAGTCGTAAAGCCGCACAGATCTCCTTTCTCGAATTCCCAATTGTCCGTCATTAGTGGCATCGTGGTCCTAGCCTCCTCACAATTGATTGAGTTCCTGTGTATTCGACGTCACGTGGATAATACGCAAGTTCGGTTCCAGGCTAAATTACATGCCTCACGGGTGGGGAAACTACTAAGTCGTTGGGAAATACCAAATCGTGCAAAGGGTAAAAATGCAGGAACCGTCAAATTGCTGGACGCGGTGTAGTATCCATTCCGATACCGTGGTGAATCAGAAAAGATACAGGCAAGTAGAAGAATATTTTAGAGACCGCCCCGTCTGCTAACGACAAGACCTCGCGTACGGTCACCGTAGTTTGGCCACCGTCACGCCGTCCCCTCCCTCGGCTCGATCACCAGGGCGAAATTCTGCCACATAGGGTGAATCTTTGAGATAGTCACGCAAGACGGCTTTGAGACGGCCTGTTCCATGGCCGTGAATGATGCGGAGGAACGGTGCGCCGCTTAGAGTGGCCCGATCTAACGCCGCGATCACCTGATCGAGTGCCTCATCCGCCGCCTGGCCTCGTACGTCCACCACCGTCTGTTCATCCAATCCCAGTCCATTACTCGTGGTAACTCGCCGTGGACTGGAAACCGACGACGCCGGTTGCACTGACATGACACTTGGTTCACAGGCGATGCCGACCAGGCTTGAGACAGACGCTAGGATTTCGCCCTCCCCGACTTTGACACGAACACGTTTTTTCCCCTGTGGTGGTTCAAGCAAACTCCCCGTCACACCTAGACCAACGATCTCGACGGCAGCTCCGACTGTCAGTTGTTGAACTGGAATCGGCTCACTCGTAGGAGCCAGATCCTGTCGCGTTTTCATCTCCAGCTCACTGAGTCGCTGTTTGGTCTCCTTGGCCTTGATGAGCTTCTGGTCTCGCTTCAGCGAGTCGACCGTCGCCTGCACCTCCGCCCGCGCACGTTGGAACTGCTCACCGAGTTTCTTCTTGAGGCCTCGTCGGGCCTCCTGGTGCGCCTCTTCAAGCTGTGCGCGAATCGCCTGTACCTCACGAGCGGCTTGTTCAGCTTCCTGCCTGGCCTGCCGGGCCTTCTCGCCATCCTCCATGAGCTGGTGTTGCTTTCGCTGTAAACCGGCCATCAGCTCATCAAGCCGTTGATCCTCGCGACGCAACCGCTTCCTCGCATCGTTCAAAATGCTGTGATCCATACCGAGACGTCCAGCAATCTCCAAGGCCGATGACCCGCCGGGGATTCCCATAAACAATCGATAGGTCGGCGCGAGATGCTCGACGTCAAATTCCACGCTGGCATTCGCAAAGCCAGGGGTCGTCTGTGCCAATTCTTTGAGCGCACCGTAATGCGTAGTCGCCACTACCTTCATGTTCAGCTCAGCCAACCGACACAAAACCGCCTCGGCCAGCGCCGCTCCTTCATGTGGATCAGTTGAGGTCACCGGTTCATCGAGGAGCACCAGCGAACGCTGGGCGAAGGTTTCATTCGGAGCCTGGCCTGTAGCGCTCTCGGACAGAAGATGGATCATCTGTATCATATGCGCCGAAAAACTGGATAGATCACGGCTCAAGTCCTGGGCATCGCCGATATCAGCATAGAGGTCCGTAAAAATCGCCATCTCGGATTCCGGAGCACAGGGAAGATGTAATCCGGCCCGGACCATGAGCGCAAACAGCCCGACGATCTTGAGCGTGACGGTTTTCCCTCCCGTATTCGGCCCGGAGATCACGAGGACACGGACTGTTTCATCCATATGAATGTCATTCGCCAGCACATGATCTTTCGCGATAAGCAACAGTGGATGCCGCGCCTGTTTGAGCAGGACACGCCCCTTTTCATTCAAGAAGACGGGGCTGCATTTCAGGCGTCGGCCCATTTCAGCCTTGGCTCTGACGACATCACATTCGACCAGCACCTCGATCCCTCGGCTGATGTCCTCAGCTCTGGAGGCCACTAAACTGGTGAGCTCCCGTAGGATGCGCTGGACCTCCCGTTCCACTTCCAGATCCGCCACTTTGATGGAATTGTTCAGCTCGACCAATTCACGCGGCTCGAGAAAGATGGTTGCTCCGCTGGCCGACACATCGTGGACAATCCCGGACATCCTCCCTCGCATGTCTGTTTTGACCGGCACCACATACCGGCCTTCGCGCTGTGCGAAATACGATTCTTGAAGTACTTCCTCATACCGCTTGGAATGCAAGATCTGCTCAAGTTTTTCCCGTATCGCCTGTTTCAATTCCAGGGCGTGATGCGTGAGGCGCCGCAGCTCCGGCGAAGCCGTGTCTTTCATGGAGCCGTCTGATTGAATTGCGCCCTCGATAGCCCTCAGGAGTCCTTTGAGGCTCTTGGTGATCTGAAGGGGTTCCAAGAGTCGCATGAGGGCTTGAATTTCGCCTGAATGCGACTCCGTATATCGCTCGACCTCTGCCATCACTGTCAGTATGACTGCGCAGTCTCGTAACTCACCGGCCTCAAGTACCCCTCCCTTTTTCGACCGAATGAGCTGTTCCCGGATATCAGGAAAGGACAGCGTGGGCACCGCATCGCTCCCCTCCAGCAAACCCACCATTTCAGTCGTCTCTTGTTGTCGTAGAGATGCACTCGCCAGTTCACCCGACAGAGGAAGGGCCCGGCATCGAGCGACCCCTATGGCCGACTGGGCATATTGCGAGAGGAACTCCAATAGACGAGGCCATTCCACGGCCTGCGCTGCCTGTTCAGATACTGTCTTGCTCATATGGGATTCTGCCCCTTGATTACATCCCGAACTCTAACCAAGCGACTGGAGGAGAAACAAGATCCCGTACAGCTGGAGGCGGGAACTCCGGTTCAGTTGTGTGGGTTGGAAATGCCGGTGCGCACTTCCTGTGCCTTGACAACAAGGAGACGGCATCGATAATATTGGCTTTCGTGCTGGACCACTCAACTCGTACCAAACAATCATAGTTGTATGTAGA
Source organism: Nitrospira sp. (assembly GCA_012032965.1). Lineage (GTDB taxonomy): Bacteria > Nitrospirota > Nitrospiria > Nitrospirales > Nitrospiraceae > Nitrospira_D. The sequence continues at coordinate 1,578 of JAAUPT010000174.1, read as the reverse complement.
GGATTACACCATGGCCATTCGTGTTGGAATCAATGGATTTGGGCGCATCGGGCGTAATGTGTTCCGCGCCTCGATGGATGATCAGGATCTTCAGATCGTCGCCGTCAACGATCTCACAGACGCTAAGACACTCGCGTACTTGCTTAAGTACGACTCGGTCCATGGCACGCTGCCGGCCAATGTCGAAGCCAAAGAAGATCAGATCCTTGTCGATGGGAAGCCCATCAAGGTGCTTGCGGTCAAAGACCCAAAAGAACTGCCGTGGAAAGCGCTGAACGTCGATGTGGTGATTGAATCAACCGGTCGATTCACCGACCGTGAATCAGCTGGTAAACATCTTTCTGCCGGCGCTAAGCAAGTGATCATCTCCGCACCGGCCAAAGATCCGGATGTGACCATTGTGCTCGGCGTGAATGACAACAAGTTCGATTCGAAATCACACCACATCGTGTCCAACGCCTCTTGCACGACCAACTGTCTCGCACCCGTGGCCAAGGTCTTGTTGGAAACATTCGGAATTAAGCATGGCGTCATGACAACCATCCATTCCTACACAAATGATCAGCAGCTGTTGGACCTTCCACACAAGGATCTTCGGCGTGCCCGCGCCGCCGGTATGTCGATGATTCCAACTAGCACCGGCGCAGCGAAAGCTCTGCATCTTGTGATTCCTGAACTCAAAGGTAAGCTAGACGGGCTCGCCATTCGTGTCCCGACACCGAATGTTTCGCTGGTCGATCTCACCGTCGAAACTGAAAGGGATTGCGATATCGCTTCCGTCAACGCGGCCTTCAAGAAGGCGGCGGACGGTCCGCTCAAGGGCATTCTCAAGTACTCTGAAGACCCCATCGTCTCGATCGACCAGAAAGGAGACGCGCACTCAGCCACCGTCGATGCCCCGCTGACGAATGTCGTGGACAAGCGTCTGGTCAAGGTCACGGCCTGGTATGACAACGAATGGGGCTATTCCTGCCGTATCCGCGACCTGGTCAAAGTCCTGGCTGGAAAATCGACCACTCACTGAACGACTGTGACAGAGATGATCCAGCAGGCTCTATGCAAATCTGTCCCATTCTTTTCCTCACCTTCCGAGCGTGGCTGTAAGGAGCGCGCATGAACTTGCACAAACAAACAATCGAAGATGTGCAACTTCGTGGTAAGCGGGTCATCATACGGGCCGATTTCAACGTCCCGCTCGATGAATCGCTGCAGATTACCGATGACACCCGCATCCGCTCTACCTTGCCGACCATCAATCGGGTCGTCGATGAGGGTGCCAAAATCATCCTTTGCTCGCATCTTGGGCGCCCGAAGGGTGCGTTCGACCCAAAATACAGCTTGGCCTCTGTCGACGGCTTGTTGAAGTCCGGATGGTCTACGAAATCCGCCGGCTCGCTTAAGAGACGATTGAGCAGGACCTCGTCCGCCGGCGCGAGGCTGCGCATGACGGTGGCCGTCGGATGTTGAGCCGAGGGCAGCAATGCGGCGCTCGGTGCGCTTTTTGTTCGATCATTTGCGCAGCCATGATTCCACTCCTTCGTGCTGTACTTCCCCTGAGCAAGCCGAATCGGATCGTTT
>JAAUPT010000173.1 GCA_012032965.1 Nitrospira sp. | reverse complement strand
GTACCGAAGCTCGGGGTTGCGGGTGAGATTCCCCATCAAGATGACTTTATTAAACCCGGCCACCGTCAGACCCCTGTGCTGAAGCTTCGATCGGACGCCGTTCCACCAATGGCTTTTCGTGGTGCACCGTCAGAAACTTGATAATGTTGTCTTCCAAACGGTAGGCCCGTTCCAATTCCCCGACGGTGTTGTTCGGCGCCTTAAAATAGAAATAGGCGTACGTACCCTTCCGCTCACGCCGCACTTCGTAGGCGAGCTTCTTCTTCCCTAAATTCTCGGCTTTGATGAATTGGGCGCCGGTCTTATCGGCGACGTTTTTTCATCTTGTCGATGAGGGTTTTTGTCTCCTCATCAGAGACGGACGGACGAATAATAAACAGAGACTCGTAGAGCTCCATGCAGCGATCCTCCTGGACAAAGGCCCCCGAACCGGTCGGGAGCGAGGTGTAGGGCGCCTATTTGGCGCAAGAAGGGTGGACGGTAGCACAGGATTTCTCACACTGTCAATGAATCCCAGGGAGCAATCTATTCGCGGAGGTTCTTTACAAACCAGCTCGAATGCAAACGCGGTCTGATTCTCGACTTCATTAAGGTCTTTCCCTGCATTGACAGGAACAGGCTAAAATGTAACCATTGGTTACCAATCTGACATACCATGGACCGGCATATTGTCTGCTTTACAGATTCCTGCTTTTAGAATTGTGCTGGCCCGTGCCGCTGATAGCGCGCTCAGGGACAGACCGGTGGTCGTCGCACCAACCCATACGCCGCGTGCGCTGATTCGAGAGATCTCTCCCGAAGCGTCTCGCGAAGGTCTTCAGCCTGGCATGCCCATAGCCCTCGGACGGCTGATCTGTCCTGGCCTGCGGGTGATCCCTCCGGACTCATCATTGACTCACGCCGCCCACCATGAGTTGCAACGGCATATCTCCTCCGCCGCACCGGTTTGGGAATCGATCGGGCCCGGCTCGCTCTTTTTAGACCTCACCGGCACCACTCGACTCTTCGGACCTCCCATCGATACGGCAACTCGCATCAGTCGAGCGTTGGCCTGTCGACAAGGATGGCCCAGCACAATCGGACTGGCTGGTAACAAGCTGGTCTCGCAATTGGCCGCAACGACATTGGCCAAGCCGCCGCAAGTCCTCTCAATCCACTCAGGCTCGGAACAGCCGTTTCTCGCTCCATTACCAACCCTCTTGCTCCCAGGCCTTCGCCGAGCCCACACCTCACAGGTTTGGCAACGATTGGAGGATTTGAACCTCCTCACCCTCGGCGCGATTGCCGCTGTTTCGTTGGCGCACTTGCAAGCCGTCCTTGGCGCGCCCGCCAATTTGCTGCACGATTGGGCTCAAGGAATTGATCCTTCCCCGGTACATCTACCGATCGCGCAACCCATGCTCGAACGTTCCCTTCGCCTGGATCCGGATGAAGTCGATGATCAACTCGTACTGGGTCGGCTGTACCGATTGTTGGAGCAGCTGTGCACCACGCTTCGACAACAACAACGTGTCTGCCGGCTCATTTCACTGACGATTCGACACAGCGACCATATCGAACAGACAGCGGGAGAAACGCTGACTCAGAGCACCTACTGGGAAATCGATCTCCAGCCTGTAGTGGCACGACTCTTTTACCGATGTTTCAGCCGACGGGTGCGTCTCACAGGGTTGAGACTTCACGTCAGTCGGTTGGAGCCGCCGGCCCAACAACTTTTACTTTTCGATGAATCCGAGTCCGTACGTCCTCCTCGCGCACACCGACTCTCGTTGGCCCTCGATGCCATCCGCGCGAAGTTCGGCGAACGAGCGCTGTCCTGGGGAAGGACACTGCAATGATGACGACTCCCTTCGTGCATCTCCATGTTCACTCCGATTATTCGCCGATGCACGGGGTGTCGCCATTGGAAGAACTCTGTACCTTGGCGCAACGACACGGCTCGCGGGCCATGGCTGTGACCGACACGAACGGCTTGTACGGAGCAATCCGATTTATCGAACACGCGACACGACAGGGTCTCCGGCCGATTCTTGGTGCCGAGCTGACAACCAGCAATCATCGCACCATCTTGCTGGTCAAATCACCGGACGGCTATGCCAATCTCTGTCGCCTCCTGTCGGAACGCCATTGCAATCCCTCGTTCAACTTTCTCACGTCAGTTTCACGGTACCGTCGTGGCCTGATCATCCTCACGGACGATGAAGCCGCACTCATGAATTGGGTGGAAGACTCGCGGCACGATCTCTACGTCGAGCTGACCCCTGGACCAGCCATGCATGAGACACTCCTCTTCAGTCGTCGTATTCATCTTCCACCCGTCGCCACCAATCGCGTGCACTTTTCTGACCCAGATGGCTTTTCTACACATCGTCTCTTGCGTGCCATCGCCCTCAACACGACCCTGTCACGATTGCCGGAAGAAGCCTGTTGTACGCCCAGGCAATGGCTGATGCCGCCCGCACTCATGGCGTCTCAGTTTCCGCATGTCCCTGAGGCCGTGGCAAACACCGTTCGCATTGCCGAAGCCTGCCACAGCGACTGGCGCTTCGGAGACACCATCTTCCCCGCCTTTCGTCGACTGACCGATGACGATGCATTCATCACACTTCAAGAGAAGACCTACGCCGGAGCACGTCAACGCTACCAAGTGATCTCCCAAGCGATTCGTGATCGGATTGAAAAAGAGTTGACCACCATTCGAGCGAAACGCTTCGCACATTACTTTCTCGTGGTGGAAGAAATCGTCCGCCGAGCACCCCGCACCTGCGGCCGTGGGTCCGTCGCTGCGTCAATCGTATCCTATTGTCTCAAGATCACCCACGTCGACCCAATCAAGCACAACCTCTTCTTCGAACGGTTTCTCAATCCCGGCAGGAAAGACCCGCCGGACATCGACATCGACTTTCCCTGGGATGAGCGAGACCAGGTTTTGAAAGACGTATTCGAGCAGTACGGCGAGCGTCAGGCCGCCATGGTGGCAAACCAAAACAGTCTCGGCTTCCGAGCCGCCCTCCGCGAAACGGCGAAGGTCTACGGCATGCCCGCTGAAGAAATCGGCACAATGTCGTCGCGCATTGTACGGCAGAAGGACGTTCTGAATTTCCCTGCCCCACCGACTATCGAGCAATGGCTCTGTCGACTCTCCCAGATATTCAACCTGAAAGCACCCTGGCCCGAGATCCTCGCTCGGACACTGAAGGCACAGAACCACTTCCGCCATCTCTCCATGCACTGCGGTGGAGTCGTCATCGTACCGGACGAAATTCGGCGCTACGTGCCGGTGGAATACACGGCCAAAGGCTTGCCGGTGATCCAGTGGGAAAAAAGACCAGACAGAGGACGCAGGGCTTGTCAAAATCGATATCTTGGGCAACCGGTCTCTGGCTGTCATTCGGGACGCCTTAGCGGCCATTGCCGAACATACGGGCCGACAAATCGATTATGCGACATGGGATCCATTGGAAGATGCCGCCACCCAAGAAGCCATCCGATACGGTGATACGATCGGCTGCTTCTACATCGAATCGCCCGCCACTCGCCTCTTGTTGAGAAAATTGTGGCTCGGCATGCCTCTGGATCGCCGCCAGCAGCTGGATGTCTTCGAATATCTGGTGATGGTTTCGTCTCTGGTCAGACCTGCTACTCATGCCTTCGTTGAAGAGTTTATCCGTCGAGCGCAAGAAGGATCCTGTGCATTCTGGCATCCCAAGTTGAAGGGAGTGTTGGACGAAACCCACGGCATCATGACGTATCAGGAAGACGTGACAAAAGTGGCCATGGCACTGGCGGACTTTCCTGTCGAAGATGCGGATCAGCTGCGTAAGGTCATCAGCAAGAAACATAAACAACGGCAACTGCAAGACTACTATCAACAGTTTTGCCGCGGGGCAGAACGAAATGATGCCTCACCGGAGACGATCGACAGAATCTGGAAGATGATCATGAGTTTCGCTGGCTACAGTTTCTGCAAACCCCATTCGGCGAGCTATGCGCAGGTCTCGTTCAAGTCTGCGTATCTCCGAACCCACTATCCAGCGGAATTCATTGCCGCCGTCATCAGTAACCAAGGCGGCTTTTATTCCACGTTTGCGTACATCTCGGAAGCCCGGCGCATGGGACTGGCAATCCTTTGCCGGACATCAACGAAAGCGACTGGGCCTACCATGGTGAAGGCGAGCGACTGAGGATGGGCTTGATGCAGGTGAAAACGATCCCGAAGGAACTCGGCGAGAGGATCGTCGAAGAACGCACGCAGAACGGTCCGTACCGGTCGTTCCAAGACTTTCTGTGCCGTGTGAAGCCGGAGCCGGCCCAGGCCAGAGCATTGGTCCGAGCCGGCTGCTGCGACTCGATTGCAGGCGAGCTGACCAGACCAGCCTTGCTGTGGCGGCTGTACGCGGAAAACGATACCGCTGCAGGCCCCTTACCGATCCCGGACGACTATTCAGCCGCTCAGAAGCGAGCCCATGAGATCCAATCATTCGGCTTTCTCGCCAGCCGCCATCCTCTGACCCTTCATCGAGCGCTGATCGAGCGGCTGCGACCGGTACCTGCTTCCCAGATGCATCGGTTCGTCGGCCGGCGCATCACCATGGTTGGTGTGCTGATCACGGAAAAATCAGCCGAAACCAAGCACGGCCAGGCCATGGAATTTATCACGCTGGAGGACGTCACAGCCCTCTACGATGCCACGCTGTTTCCAGAGGTCTATCGCCGCTGCTGCCATCTGCTCTCCCCAAACCGGCCATATGTGATCCGTGGACTGGTGGAAGACAGCTTCGGCGTCGCAATACTGACCGTGCACGATCTCCAACTGCTGGAGCCGACAAGAGGCGCTAAGGCCAACCGGCCTTCCATGGACACACAAGTGGCTGATTGTACTCATGAGTTATAGAAAGCTCTTCTATAACTCATGAAACTGGTATATCATGATCTATACAAGAGAGGCCTATTGTTCATGACGTGGAATTGGCAACAAGAGGACTGGCCAAACTTCACCTATGGCAGGCAGACTCTTGCCCCAAATGAAACCCAATTTATCCATGAAGCAGGCATAGTTCATGGCGCCACCAAACATCTGACGGACGGGGAGAAGTCGCAGCTTACTATCGATCTCATCAGCAACGAGGCCGTC
>JAAUPT010000172.1 GCA_012032965.1 Nitrospira sp. | reverse complement strand
CCTTCTTGCCCTCTCCGTTCTTGACATCGGGTGGGCAGGAGACCGTCGTTGTCGTCCGGTTCGTCGAGATCAACATTCCTCCCCTTCATCGAGGAATGAATTGTAACAATCTTGATGCCAGACGAGAACACCCTGGTCGGATGATGCATGAACGATGGGCGTTTCCACTAAGCTGCCATCGCGTTGCAGATCGATGGTTCCTCCACAACCCTGACATTCCTGATTGTGCGACCTGTGCAAGAATGACTTGCTTCCGTTGCCGGTGTTCATGAATACCTCTCTGGTGTTCAAGTTTCGTCACCGCTTGCGGCTGGGAATTCCATGACCGCACGGTGAGGCGCCATTGGGATCTTTGATCAAATCTGACGTCAACGCTGGAAAATCACAAACGTTCTCCACTCGTGAATGGACTCGTTCTCCGGCTATGACCGGGGCCGACACGGTAACGCGTGATCGAGCGTCGACCCCCGTTTGGGCCGGAACCATATCGGGTGATAGGACACATCCTTTTGGAGCAATAACCAAGTGAATGTGAGCAGCATGGGTATCGTCCCCCACCGTTTGGGAGTGAAAGGGTACGCGCACGTCGCGCGGAAATTATATGTGCTTCGCATGATCCACCTCGGTGTACCGCAACTTCCTAGTGGAAAATCGTCAGGTATCGGATCGGGCGTCTCATTCTCGAACGCGCTGACCACCGTTGTCGCCTTCTCCACTTCACCGCAGCCCATACCATGGCCACAATCGTCAGCAGGGTGATGACATCCAGTAATGTGAGTTCCATCATGGCCCTCTATTCGTATGAGTGTTTCTGGTAGCCGCCCCGAAAACGTGTGAGCCATTAGCAGGGGCGGTGGGATTGAGGATCTCTAGGAGATCAAGCTGAACCATGATGCTCTTGCCGGCCAGCCTATGATTGCCATCCAAGGTGACCTCTTCTCCGTCTAATTTAGTGATGATCATGTGCCTCAGCGTGCGATTCTTTTTGAGGATAGCCAGTCCGAGGCCAACTGCCGGCAAAACATGTTGGGCCTTCAACCATCTGCGTCTCACTCGGCAACAGAGCTCGGCGTGATAAGGACCGAAGGCAAGGTCAGGGGGAAGCAGCTGGGTGCGTGATTCACCGACGGTCATGCCGATGACCAAATGATTGATGCCTGGGATGACAGACTGTTCTCCGGCGATAAACTCATGAGGTTTGTCATACAGGGAAGAGTCGAACAGCGAGCCGTCCTCCAACCAGGCCATGAAGTCGACCCGAACTAGGTCGCCTTCCTCAACTCGACGATGTGGCACCTGTTTCTCAGGAGGGCTTGAAGTGCTGGTCGTGTTCATGAGGTTCCCTCCCCCCATCCTGTCGTCTTATCCTGCCCTGGCCCTCACCCCTCCGACGATATCTGGGCATATCGGAACTCCGTCGCCTCGTTCGGAGTCTGTGCCCGCGCGAGAAGGCCTGATGATCAGATGGAAGCCCACGTCAGTGAACCCTACGTACATGAATGCCTCTCCCACTGAACGAGTCAGATCGTCATGACCTGCAGAATACAGCCGTCGCATATTCTTTCAATTCCTGTTTCGTGCGCACACCATAGAACTGCTTGAGGAAATCGATGCTGAGACGCACCGTCCTGACGGAAAGGCCGAGCGCGCGTGCGATTCGAGATGCCGGATACCCTCTCAACGTGAGACGCATGATCAGCTCATCCAAGGATGAGATATCTCCCGCCTGTAGCCGATGATCATCGACTACAGGGCTGGTGGCTTTCGATGAAAAAGCAGAGGATAAAAACCGCCGGCCTGATTTCATGGTACGGATGGCATCGAGCAGTTCAGCCGAGACGTCGGTGCGATAGAGGACACCTGATGCGCCACTGGACAAGGCTGCCGCCACGACGTCTTTATTCCGCGTTCCCGTCACGGCCACGATGCAACTTGACGGATGAATGCGCATGATGCGCGGAATGGTTTGCAGACTGCTTGTGTGCAGCAGATCGAGTAGAACGAAATGGGGTTTCAAGCGGTTCACGAGTGGCAACAGAGAGAGCTCGTCGGCGGTAGAGGCAACGAGCTCATACTGCGTTGGTCCGGGGATGCTATGAGCGCGAAGTCGACTGTCCTCTGCAATCAACGGATGAATGCCTGCTAAGATAATAAGGCCTGGGTCTGTGCTACCGGACATGTGTTGTCTCCTAACGACGCCTGTGAGTGGGTACAATCACGCACTGGATCCGCCCGAGAGGCGCCTTGTCATGCCCCTCTCTCATCTGCAATCGGGTCTCATCCAGCGGGGGCATGGGGTCTAACAAACCACGAGTGACCGAGGGATGAGAACTAGGGCCCTCCCTAGTTACCATGACATCGTTCCCTGGATGTGCCGAGGAGCGGGAGGACTGTTGGTCGAGGAAAAAGGTTATGGGAGGTACGACGACTGGTCAGCAGAAGGCACGGTCAGATCGACGGAACATTACGCGAGGACCAAGCCGTGCGTAACTGCGTACTTGGTAAGATCGGCCGTCGTAGAAAGCCCCAGCTGTTTGACGATGCGTGTCTTATGAAACTCCACGGTCTTGACCGACACGCAGAGAATCGAGGCAATCTCTTTGAGTGATCGCCCTTCGGCGACTAGTTGCAGAACTTCTCGCTGGCGTATGGTGAGCTGCTTTTGTGGCGCTGTCATGGACCGCTTGGACCGCGTACTGTGTAAGAGTGGATCCAGCATGTCTTTGGCCAGCATCGGAGATATGTACAGTTGTCCCCGCAACACGGCACGAATGGCTTGAAGCAGTTCCGTCGCGGTCGAGCGCTTCAACACGTAGCCGGCCGCACCGGCTCGGAAGGCCTCGGTGACATAGGTCGCATCCCCGTGCATGCTTAAAAACAGCAATTTCGTGTCGGGTACGAGGCGCTTGAGTTGGTAGGCTGCATCGATGCCGTTCAGGAGCGGCATCGACAGATCCAGCAATATGACGTCAGGCAGAAGACGAGGTGCCGCCTCCAGGAGCGCGCGGCCACTCCTCCACTTCACCCACCAAGGTGAATTCCGGCTCCAGCACATTATGCAGGGCCTCCACAAACAGGGTATGATCGTCTGCGAGAAGGATTGATGGCTTGCTCATCGCGATGCCGTTTCCGGGTCAAAGCGTGCGAACACCGTCGTTCCCTTCCCAGGTGAAGAAAACCAGGATATCGTCCCATTCAACAGCTTCGCCCGTTCCTCCATGCTCAACATCCCGAGCCCTTCTTTTCGCCGAGTGACCTCTTCGAGGTCCATCCCTATTCCATCGTCACACACGGTCAATGAAATCTCGTCGGGTGAAACGATGAGCGCAAGAGATACCTGTGACGCGTTGGCATGCAGTCCGACATTCCCCAAACCTTCCTGTGCGATTCGATACAAGCAGGTGGCCAATCGCAAGGGAATGGGATCAGCCGATCGAGGCTTTGTGAATCGGGCACTGATGCCGGTGCGCTTCACAAAGTCGTTGATATAACGTTGGAGTGCGGCGACGAGGCCAAGGTCTTCCACCGTAGTTTGATGGAACCGATAGGCAAGCCCGCGGACTTCGTCAGATAGTTCACTGACATGACGTCGGATGGCGCGGATTCGTCGACGGATCACGATCGGCGAGTCTGGTAGGTTTCGGCTTAGGGCGTCGAGTTGTAGGCCGATTGCCCCAAGGCGCTGGTTCACGTCGTCGTGAAGATCGCGCGAAATCCGGCGCCGTTCTTCGTCCTGGACCGTGAGCAGTTTTCCGGCCAACGTGCGGACATCATCTCGATACCGGTTTTCGGCCTCTTGTTTTCCTCCCGACTCGATATGCTGTGCGATCCGGGAAGCGACCTGGTCTGAAGCATCTTTCATGTCGCGATACCTTACCTGTTACCTTACGGCGTAGCGGAGGCTTATGCAACGTCTGTTGCGAGGATTTCGGCATGAAAGCGGACAGTCGGTGACGAGCTACTTGTTCATGCGTTTTGGAAGAAGGCCGCTACAGGATGATGGTGCCCTGGGTCAACGTCACGATTCCAGGGACATCCAGGGATGTAAGGGATCTTCACTGGAGCAGGCAGCCATTGAAAAATGGTTCACCCGCCTGGCCTGCATGTGAGAGGACCAGGTCCGTTAGTGAGATGTTGAAAACAGTGCCCTGAGGTGTGGTGCGCCCGACAGGACTTGAACCTGTAACCTTCTGATCCGTAGTCAGATGCTCTATCCATTGAGCTACGGGCGCATCTCAGATGCCCTGCAAAGGCATGTGCTCCAAGGTAAAGAGCCAGGTCGAGAAGAACAAGCGAAGATAAGATCTCAGCTCAGCACTTACCAGAAGGACTGGTTATACAGTTCTCGGATAGAGAGGGTCAAGTGAGGAACAATGGGAAAGTGCAGATTCGAGATGCGGCAGCGGTCAGTTAGCTAGAGGATGCTCGTACTTGCTTCGTTGGAGAAGGGACTTTCGGTCCCATCCGAATTGTATGCAGTGACGACGAAGAAATAGGTGGCGCCAGATTCCAGACCAGTAACGGTGTAACTTGTAACATCCATCATGGGTATGATCGCGATCGGCGCTCCATACGCACCTGATGCTGTTGCCTGATAGATCTTGTATCCGGCAACATCCAGTCCAGTACTCGAATCCCACAAAAGCGTGGCAGTTGCAGTGGAAAACGTGTCCGGTTCACCGGTTGGGGAGGAGTCGGACGACGCGCACGCCGTGGTAACGAGCAGAAAAAAACAGATCTGAACCATATGGTAAGGCCTGATTTTCCATCTCGATAGCTCCATGTCGAACTCCTAGGTTATGGGGTTCGTATAGAAGGCTACTGGCAAAGCTCGTGCCGATGTCAGGGTGCTGGGGAATCCGTGCGAAAGTCTGCGGAATCACAAAGAATTGGAATGGAATGCCAGCCGTGATCTTGGCTATAGGGTGCTAGGGGCGCAATCACATAATCGTACGACTCGGTCAAGATTTGTCCATTCTTATGGCGGATTGGCCGGGCTTTTCGTGGAATTCTTTGCGCGGCAAACCCTTCTGGCCTAAAGTGTTCTCTATGCGATTCCAGGATCCGTTAGCCCGTCGCGAGAGTATTGTGGTTTGCCCCAAGTGCGGTTTCGAGCAGGAGTACGAGGTCGGCAACG
>JAAUPT010000171.1 GCA_012032965.1 Nitrospira sp. | reverse complement strand
GATCGGGGTCAACCGACCGCACGTTCCAGGGAATACTGGATGAAATCCGGCTTGAAACGGGGACGCGTTCCGCGGATTGGGTCAAAGCACAATATCTCTCGATGACCGATGCCTTCGTCACGTTCGCCGCGGCCCAAGGTCCCGGGGGTGTGCTCGCCAACGACACCGATGCGGATGGTGATCCGTTGACGGCTATTCAGGTCAGTGCCAATCCAGCCAACGCCCAATCATTCGTCTTGAATCCGGACGGGTCATTCTCCTATACGCCTGTGGCGAATTTTTCCGGGGTCGACACCTTCACCTACAAAGTGAACGACGGTACCGTCGATGGGAATACGGTCGTGGTCACGATCAACGTCACTCCCGTGAACGATGCGCCCCTTGTCGCCACCAACACAGGGACTACGGTGAATGAAGCCTCCTCCGGCAACATCATTTCCACGGCAATGCTCAACGAGGGCGACCCGGATGATGCCGGCACGGGCCTGACCTATACGATCACCGCCGCCACACCCAATGGCACCTTGCGACTTTCCGGCAGCGCACTCGGTCTGAACGATACGTTTACTCAGGATGATATCGATACCAATCGCCTGACCTACGACCACAACGGCAGTGAGACCATAACCGACAGCTTCAACTTTTCCCTGGCTGATGGCGGTGAGAACGGGGCCACCCCGGCCACAGGTACGTTCACCATCACTGTCACTCCGGCTAACGATCCGCCAGTATTCAGTGGCCTAGACAATACCCCCACGTATACCGAAGGCGGCACGGCCGTAGTGCTGGATAATAACGCCACGATTGCCGACATCGAACTGGATACCGCGAATAATTATAACGGCGCCACGCTCACGTTGGTCCGCAACGGCGGCGCCAACGGCGAAGATCTGTTCGCTAACACCGGCACCCTGAATGCCTTGACGGAAAGTGGCAGCCTGGTCGTGGGCGGCACCACCATCGGCACCGTCACCACCAACAGTGGCGGCACGCTCGTTTTGACCTTTAACGGCAATGCCACGACGGCTCGGGTCAATAGCGCGTTACAGCAACTCACCTATGCCAATAGCAGTGGCACGCCCCCCGCCAGCGTCCAGATTGACTTCACCTTTAACGATGGCAACGCGGGGGCGCAAGGCAGCGGTGGCGCACTCAACGGAACGGGATCGATTACCGTCACGATTACCCCGACCAATACCGCCCCCACGGTGGATCTGGACGCCAACAACAGTTCCGGGGCCACGGGCAATGACTACATGGTTACGTTCACGGAGGGCGACGGCCCCACCGCCATCGCCGATAGCGACACCGACCTGGTGGATGCGGACAGCATCGCTTTTGACCACGTCACCCTATCGGTGAGTGGCCTGCTGGATGGCAATGCCGAAACTCTCGTGCTCGATGGCGACACCTTTGCGCTGGCCACTGCCGTCGCTGGCCAAGACACCACCGGCGGGAACTACCGGGTCGTGATCGCAACCGGGGCCGGGACGGCCACCCTCACCATCACCAAACAAGGCGGCGGAACTTCAGCGAGGTGGAAACCGAAACCTTGATCGAGGCCGTACAATATCAGCATACCGATACGAACACGCCCACCGACGGCAACCGGCTCATTGATGTGACCGTCAACGACGGCACAACCGACAGTGCCGCCGCCCGCACAACCATCAACGTCAATCCACTCAACGATGCGCCGGTCATCACCAGCAACGGTGGTGGGCCTACGGCGAATGTCACCGTGCCTGAAAATGGTATGGTTGTCACGACTGTGACGAGTAGCGACGTTGACGGTGGAACGGCAGCCTACAGTATCGTACCCGTTGGCAGCGGCGGAGGGGCTGATGCAGCGAGGTTCACAATCGACTCTAGTACCGGCGTCTTAAGCTTTGTTGCGGCACCGGATTACGAGGCTCCGACCGATGTCGGGGCCGACAACGTTTACGATGTCACAGTGCAAGTGAGTGACGGCAGCGGCGGCACCGACATCCAGGCCCTCAGCATCGTGGTGACAGACGTCAATGAGGGTCTACCGCCACCCCCGCCGCCTCCGGCAATCCCTCCAAGCCTCGTGCCACAGCCTCCAGCCCCTCCGTCTGGAGCGGAACCTCCTCCTGCTGGATCGCCCCCGTTGCCTCCGGTCGTTGTCCCTGCGCCGATCAATCCGAAGCCGAATTCCGAGGTTCCTTTAGTTCCTGTTCCGCCCGGCACTGATCCAGATGGTACTGCGCTGCTATCTTCGGAGATGCCTGGTGCTCCCCAGCCAAAAGGGTTAAACACGCCGGTGTCTTCCATTCAGTTCATGCGCGAGATGAGAGGCTATGTAGAAGAGGGGGTTGCCCCGCGTATGTACCAAGCCGATGAAGCGGTTCCGAGGGTTTTCGGCGGACAAACCCTTGAGAAAACGGCGACAGGGCTCAGCGAGGCCTTTCGCACGAGTCTCGGGCTCGTCGAGGATGATCTACGACGTGCCACGGACATGTCTGAGAGCAGTCTGAAATTCGCAGTTGGGGTGACGAACTTGGGTGGAGTCAGTCTTACGGCCGGTGTCATTGCCTGGCTGCTGCGTAGCGGGGCGCTGCTGGCCAGTTTGGCTGCTACCCTGCCTGCTTGGCGGCACTTCGATCCACTCCCTGTCGTCCTCACCAGCGACCGAACGCGGCGCAGCAGCACAGCAGATGCAGTCGTCGCTGCCGATCGAGAAAACAAGCAATTCCGCGGACTCAGAGATCTCCTGGATAGGAAAGGGCACAATGGACGCTCCGAGGGTGAAGGTGGGGAAGGATGAAGAACTTCGGCCCCCTCATGCGGATCAGCTTCAGCCTGACGTGCCTGACCCTCGGCATCGTACTCACCGGCGACACGTTGGTCGGATTGTCGTCCGGTTCGCTCAGCGCTACAGCAGAGTATCGGAAAACGCTTTCCGAAGCTCTCGCGGTCCAGTACTCCCATCTCGCTGGGCAAAATCATTCCGACACCATCCAAGCCGGGTTGGACCTCCTCATCGAACGAAACCCTCACATCCTGTCGGCCGCCATTCAACTGGCCTCCGGCGGGCGGTTCGCCCAAGCTGGAGATCACCAGCGGTACTGGACGCAGATCGAAGGTGGCCATTCCTCGATCGATCACATTCAAGTTCCGATTTTCAACGGTGATGTCCCGTGGGGGACCCTACAGATTGCCTTTCAGCCGGTTGCCGAATCGGAGAACCCCTGGTCCTTCGTCCATCCCTGGAGCCGCTTAATCCTGTTCATCGCGTTCGGGGGCTTCATCAGTTACCTGCTATTCATGAAACGCACGCTTCGCCACCTCGACCCGTCCTCTGTGATTCCGGCACGGGTCAAGCATGCGCTGGACGTGCTGGCCCAAGGGGTCGTGATGCTGGATCGACAGGGGGCCATTGTCCTTGCCAATACCGCGTTTGCGAAGGGGGTGGGCGTGCCGTTGAACGATCTGATCGGCTCGACCTTGTCTCGACTGGCCTGGGCTCCGGCTGCGTCTTCTACCGAGCCGTTGAGCGAGCCCTGGACCCTGGCTCTGAATACCAGAACCGCCCAGACGGACGTGCGGATGGTGCTGGCCGATTCGTCGGGCAAGTCTCGACACTTCCTCGTCAGCAGCGCCCCGATTGTCGATGAGAGCGAGCGCCTGCGCGGGCAGTGGTATCATTGATGACGTCACGCAACTGGAAGAAGCCAATGTCGCGCTCAGCGGCGCGGTGGAAGAATTGGAACGATCGCATTCGCAAATCGTGGCGCAAAATTCTGAGCTTGATCGCACCAACCAGTCACTGGTCGTTGAGATTGATGAGCGGAAAAAGGCTGAATCAGAACGAGAGGTGCTCAACCGCCGTCTGCAGGAAGCCTCGCGGCGAATCGGTATGGCCGAGGTGGCAGCCTCCGTGCTGCACAATGTGGGAAACGTGCTGAACAGCGTCAACGTGTCGGTCGGCCTGATTCAGAAAACCCTTGAGCGGACCCCCGTCGGCAAGCTCGGTCGCATCGGGCAAATGTTCCAAGACCACATGAACGACCTGAGCATCTATCTGACCCACGATGAGAAGGGCAAACAAATTCCGTCCTACGTGGTGAAGCTGGCCGACCAGATGAACACCAATTTCACCGGCATCAATAAGGAGCTCGACTCACTCGAGAGCAACATCGACCACGTCCGGCGGATCATCACCGCTCAACAGGGCCTCGCCAAACCTCAAGTCCTACTGGAGCCGATTCAGTTGGCCGACGTTATCGAACAGGCGCTGGCCATCAATCGAGGTATCCTGGAACAGACTGGGATCGCTGTCGTGCGCGAATATGCCGAGCTGCCGGCAACCATGTGTGACCGGCATCAGGTTCTTCAGATTATGGTCAACCTGATCAACAATGCGATCTATTTCATGAAGGTTGTGCCTGATCGCTCTCATCGCCTGACGATCACGATCGGGTACCATGCCGAAAGCCGCCAACGGGCGCGGATCCAGGTGCGGGACACGGGCTGCGGCATCAACCCGGATCATTTCAAGCGCCTGTTCACGCAAGGTTTTACCACCCGCGAAGGAGGGCATGGCTTGGGTCTTCACAGTTCATTCCTTGCGGCCAAGCTCTTAGAAGGTACCCTGTCCGCCGCGAGCAATGGGGAGGGGAAGGGGGCCGCGTTCATCCTCGATGTGCCGCTCGTGCAGGTGGCCCAGGCGGCCTGAAGGTGGAGCAGGGAGAGGAGCAGGGCGTGTTGACAGATATGCGTAAGACACGGCTCGAGAACCGACGGGTCCTGGTGATCGACGACAACCGCGTCATCCACGAGGATTTTCGCAAAATCCTGGTGCCGACCACCGCCGCCTCCGACGAATTCGAGCAGGCGGGGGCGTCCCTGTTCGACGAAGAGCCCGTGGCTGTTCACGGCGAATCCTTCGACGTGAGTTTTGCCGACCAGGGCGAACGAGGCTTCCACATGGTGGAGCAGGCCGTGGCTGCCGGGAAGCCATATGCCCTGGCCTTCGTCGATATGCGCATGCCGCCCGGCTGGGACGGTGTCGAGACGATCGACCATATCTGGAAGGTCGATCCCGAATTCAGGTGGTGATTTGTACCGCGTTCTCCGACCATCCCTGGCACCGGATTGCTGCAAGACTCGGAAAAACC
>JAAUPT010000170.1 GCA_012032965.1 Nitrospira sp. | reverse complement strand
ACCGTTGCAGGCGATTGTCCAAGACGGTGGTCGCGGGAGTATCGCCGACCAGGTCGTTTCGCACCATCACCCAGTGGGTCAGGTTGGTGGAGAATTCGAGCGCGTAGCGTTTTCCCAGGCGGAAGCCCACGTGATGTCCGTCACGTCGCCCATTTGCCCGGAGGAAAGGATTCGAATTGGAACCTGCCGAAACGCGCGCCAAATATCTTCTGCTTCCTCATGGGTGAGTTCATTGCGCCGTCGTTTCTTAGCCAGGACATTCCCGATTTCCAACGTCACAAACGCCGGGGCATGGAACCGACCATCCATCTCCCTCAGTTTCAACGCTGATTCACTCTGCGTCTCCGGGATAAACCATTTGACGATGACACTAGCATCGAGCACATAGGAAGTCACCGGTCCCGACCCTCACGAATGAGCATGGCACTATCACTAAACTTCCGACCGGATCGGCCGAGCTGCACTCGAATACGATCGGCTTCCTTCCAGAAATCTCCCGGCACGTCCTTCGCCGGCCTCTTCAAGAATGGTCTTCACCTCTGCCTGGAGTGACCGCCCCCGAGTCTTGGCGCGCTTTTTCAGCCGTGCCACCACCTTGTCGTTGAGATTTCTGACGAGAACTTGTGCCATGCTCCGCTCCTTTCGTCCAACATGCTTGCTAGCACAATGCTAGCACCGTCCGCTATCCGAAGCAATGTTTTTTAGGACTGTGGCTCACCATGCGTCGTTTCTGCTCGCACCGTGCAATGTCAGTACTGCATCGGCCTACACGCAGGCCTCGCTGGAAAAGGGATCAAACGTTGAAGAAATGACCGAGGGAGTCCACGTCGCCTGCGCCATCCGCGGGGCACCTCACTCATCCACGGCGTACAGATGCATAACGTGACCGAGAAATTGTCGATTGTGGGAATATGCTCGAAGTCCGCTCATGGTTCGACAAGCCCGTCCTGAACTTGTCGAATGGGCTCACCACGAACGTAATCAACAAGGGTTACAAGTTCGGATTTTCTGGAATGGCCAGCGTGAAAATACTTTGCCGCGTTCTTTCAATACAAGACACGTTGAGTCGTGAGGTCGTTGAGGATAGGCAACAAGACTGCATCGCTGCACTCGGCTCGTTCCGCGACGGCTGTTCGGATTTGCGCCACACTCTTCGCTGCCTCGTTACAGATCTCAATCACCATCGCCGCTAAGCCTTCATACCGCTGACGGGTGGGAGATTTTGGATTGCGGCCGTCGTAGACGGTCACATAGTTCGGTGCCTTGGAGTAGTACAGAAACGGCCGGTCTCCGGACTTATGCATCCGCTGCCACCCTTCAATTGCGGTGACTAGCTCCTGATACAGATGCGGATCGACCGGCCAATTGTCGAGTTCGTACTCAAAGTCATAGGCGATCTTCCTCAGATCGACCTGCCGTGCGTCGTACACATATTCATACGCCATCCCAGGACCGGTGATACGGATGCCGTACTCGTGCGGCCTGGTGAAGTAGGGGCTGAACCGCTGGAGCCAGAATTTGCCGGTCGCCTCCGGTGGCTGAAGGTGGAGCAGTGACGGAATCATATCGAGCTGATGCTGATAATCCTCGTTGGTCTCGCCGGGAAATCCCAGCAAGATATTCCACGACACCATCACGTGATAGTAGAAGCTCCACTTGAGGCAGACGATGTTCTGTATCGGCGTGACGCCTTTGTCCATGGCGCGCAGTTGTTTGACACTCAGGCTTTCCAGGCCCGGCTGCATGCACTTCACCCCACCGGCAGCCAAAGTCTTGATCTGGCGCTTCTGCAAGTTGCTCTTCGTCTCGATGAACACATCCAGGTCGCAATGGTCCTCGGCCAGCTTGCCGAAGAGATGGTCGATATAGCCCATGTCGATGATGTTATCGACGAGGCGAAATCGGACCGCATCGTAGCGCTGTGAGAGATCGGCGATCTCCTGCATGACTTGCTCTGGTGCCTTAGCTCGAAACTTCATACTCTGGGCATTGAGCCCGCAAAACGTACAATGATGTTTCTCGCCCCACCAACAGCCGCGCGAGCCTTCGTACAAGAGGATCCGATCGAGCCCCTGCGCCTTGTCGCCCAGTTCGGCAAGCAGATGATAGTAATCGTCGTAATCAGGTGGGCCGGTCTTGGCAAAATCGGAAAAGAGCGAATCATTCGGGGTGAGGACAATCTTCTCGTTCTGCCGATAAGTCACGCCGTTCGGATAGTCACCCTTCTGGCCGGCCAGAACCTGACGAACCAACGGCAGAAAGTTTGCTTCCCCCTCCCCGACCACAACGTGATCGATAAAGGGAAACGCCCTGAAGTGTTCCAGCCCCATCTCGCCGTCGAAGTTCGCGCCGCCGAAGACGATCGTCACGTCAGGGTATAGATCCTTGATGAGCTTGGCCATCGTGAGGCTGGCGACGTTCTGATCGAACGTCGAGGTGAAGCCGACGAGCTTGTACTGCCCCCAATCGATCGAGCGCAGCGCCCAGGTGAGAAATTGCGGGGCAATGCGGGTCGCCACCTCCTCGAAATAGCCGATCGGCTTCCCACTCTCCTGCGCAATTTGCTCAAAGACCGGTTTGAAGACTTGCGGATACTCCGTACGCTTTGGGTTCTCTCGAAATAGAAGGGAGGAAAACAGCCACTCGCCGAAGAGCGCCCGCTTCTCACAGATCGTCTCATGCAACTCGACGCCAATCAGGTAGGCAAAGCGAACGTTCAATGGTGACAATCGACGGAAATCCCGTTGGATTTGAGCAGCGTAGAGAGCGTGCCGAGCTGAATCGAGGGATACTTGGCGTAGCTGAACGGCATATTGACGAGCGCGATGTGAGTTCCTTCGCTCATCTACCGCCTCGTACGTTCATGTCAGGCCAGTGTTTGGTGCTTAACTAGCGGCAGCCCGAAAGGGCTCAAACTCTCGGTCCGCTTTGGCCGCCAGATAGAAGTCGCTTTCCGTCAGGCCATTGATCTTGTGTGTCCAAATCTCAACTTTGCACTTACCCCAGGCGAGGTAGAGATCTGGATGATGGCCCTCCGCCTCCGCGGTGGCGCCAACCTTGTTCACATAAGCCAAGGCCTGCGCAAAATCCGGAAAGGTAAAGAGCCGTTCGAGATGCCCTTGCCCATTGAGTGCCCAGCCCCGGCCCAATTCTTTGAGCAAGGCTTGCGCACGATCGTTCGGCAACGTCGGCACGCCACCTCGACAGGGAATGCATTTATTGTCAGCAAGACCCATAAGTTCCTCCTTCGGAAAACAAGCAATGAATTATTGTACGGGGGCTGGCGGTCTGGAAACAAGCTAGAGAAATGGGGAACGCCCGGCTACTCGCTCGCGTCCGGTGCACCGCCTGACTTTGCCAAATCGTCCATCTTGACCTTGTCCGGATTGAACTTCCCCGCGGCCTGCGTCATGCGATCGAGCGCGTCATCGAACGACAGTGCGGGGGCGCCTTTGGGACGGAACCGAATGGGATTCACCCGAGCCACCACGAAACTCTTGAGATACGGACTGGTCAGCCCCTTGGCCTTGAGGGCTTCGACTTGTTTGACGATGAGATCATCCAGCTCAAGGACGGTCTTCGCCTGCTGTTGACGGACGCTGAGGGCAGCCTGCATCGGGTTCTTCAGAAATTCGGCTACCCGCTTCAACACCGGATGGTAGGCGCCACCGCTAAATCGAGGGCGTTCTTCGTAACACAACCCCAGGGTGATCAACGCCGGTTCCTCGAACTCCAGGGCGTAGGTGTCTTCCGTTGTGCCATCGAGTTGCGCAAGCTCCCGATACATACGGATGACTTCCAATGCCTTCTCCCTGAGATTATGCGCCTTCTCCGTATTCAGCGCGAGAATCTGATAGGCGGCAGCCGATTCGGGAACGACGATGGCGATGATGCTCTTCGCCCCCAGCGTCCGCATGGCCGACAGGCGATGGTTGCCGTTCGGGGTCCAATACTTTGCCGCATGGTCGGGCTTTACGATCCGCACGGCGATGATAGGATCGAGAAAACGACCGATTTTTCCGATGACCCCTTCCAACTTTCGGACATGCATGTCGGAAATATTCCGTTGATAGGGTGTCGGTTCGACCAACTCGATTGGTAAGGCAGCTAGGACGACCCAGTGTCCACCGTAGGGTTCACGATACAGCGATAGGACTTTCCCATCGTCCTGTTCAATGGCATGATGCAGCTCGGCCACCGCTCCAGGCGGCGCTGCTGCTTGTAATTCGACCGCGGCTAAACCGGTCGAGGCTCCGACCGGTTTCCGACGCCGTCTGGCTCCTTTGGGCAACGGCGATTTTTCGATTTCTTTTCGACCACCGGGTATGGGTAGGACAGGCGCCATGGCAAAAGAAAGCCCCCACCGCGAAGTCCTTCGCATCGGACATCGGGGAGCCTGCGGCTACCGGCCGGAAAATACGCTGGCGTCGATCGAGCATGCGATCAATCTTGGCTGCCACTTCACGGAAGTCGATGTCCGGAGGACTTCTGACGGAATGCTCGTTCTCTTGCATGATGAACGGGTCGACCGTACGACCAATGGACGAGGGTACATCGCCGAGCTCACGGTAGAGGACACCCAAAAGTTGGACGCCGATACCGGCCAGAAAGTCCCGACCCTCGAGGAGGCGCTCGCAATAGCCAGCGGTCGGATCGGGCTGATCCTGGAATTGAAGGTGCCGGGCCTGACGTACGATGCCTGCGCAACGGTCCGTGGCAGCGGCTTCAACGGATCTGTGATCTTCGCCTCGTTTCTCCTCGAAGAACTCCAACACGTGCGAAGGATTGATCCGAAGGCTCAGACGTTGGCATTGTTCAAACGGCTGCCCGAGGATCCTGGTGCAACCGCCATCAGTCTCCAGGCCACTCATGTCGGGATACGCATCGATACGGTCACCAAACCCCTCGTGCATCGCCTCCATGACGCACGCCTGCTTGTGTTCGTCTACACCGTCGACAATCCGGCCGCGATCAAGCGGGTGAAAATGCTCGGCGTGGACGGCATCATCTCCGACTTTCCAGACCGTGTGTGAGGGACTACGAACGAGGAGTTATGTGCAGCGCCAACTCTATGCTTGGGAGGTACTCTGAAATAGCACGGGCGACCCTGCACTCTGGTGGGAGGTCGCCCGTGTTTGGCGCTTAGGACGCCAGAAGATGATAATTCAGTTGTCGCGGC
>JAAUPT010000169.1 GCA_012032965.1 Nitrospira sp. | reverse complement strand
ATCACCGCAACTCGTTTTCGTGATGAGCGACAAAACTCCAACAACACATCTCTACTGTTCCCCGAGGAAAGCCCTTCAATGATGACATTCAGAGACGAATACCGTGGCTGTCTCCCCACGGAAACCGGATAGCCGTGCTGCCGGAACGCGGTGACCGCAAAGCTGACTTGGTCACCAATCCCATACAATTGATGATTGTAGACCCAACAATGGATTGAAGGCTTCTTCAAGGGATGCCTCGTCTCGACGCTTCAATAGAATCGACAGGATTTTCCCAGACTTGGCCCCATGCCGATTCATCAATTAACGCAATCAGAATTTTGCGCTGAACTTCTTCAAGCGAAAGGCCTGAAAACAATGGGGCATACTGTTTAGAGAGCAATTTCGCTCGAACAAATTCACCCTCTCTCTGTAAAATGGCGTAAAATTCCTTGCCTTGACGGATAATGTTGAAATTATGGAACCCCTCAATGACGACTTGGGCAGGTTCAGCGTCTTCTTCGGAAGTCAGCGACCTCGCTGCGGGGACACTTACAGCGATACTATAGAGGACTTCATCGACAGAATTCCCCCGATGACAAAACGAATAGCCACCAGCCTCAGCCTTCTCAGGAGAAAATTCCCCCTCCCGCTGAAGAATGGCATAGTACCGATCACGATGACGAATAATGTTATACCCAGTTATTCCCTGACGTACGAGTTCGACCTCAGGTTCTGCCTGAGGCCTGGCGAACACGGGCCCTCCATGCCGACGATAAACCGTTAGAACCTGGGCGGCATATTGATACAGGGTGGGAAATGGCTTGAGAGTATTGGAAATCCATCGAACCAACTTGCGCCGCATTCCTTCTCGTCGTCCTCCGAGCGGGTGAAGGTACCGTCCTTCCAGTTCCTCCAAGGTATTGGCGTACGTAACCGACGGTGCATCAGGTTTATAGTACTGTGCCAATGTAGACCAGTCATTCAGATCGATGAGAGGATTTCCATACGCCTGGATTATGGCACCACCCAATTCCCATACTCTGCCAAACTCTGTCCTAATTCGTAACATCGGTTGTGGGGGGCTCTCAAACACGCGCGCCCAACCATCATTCTGGATTGTACACTCGCTCAGGGAACAGCCCATGGATTTGGAACCAGCCTCCCCAACGGCAGACGCTGATCCGAATTTCATATATCGATCCAATACAGAGTTCCAGAAATCCTGCGCAAAACTCTGGCCTGAAAACCGTTCCGTAACATGAGAACGTATGCGACTATGCATTCCCCAATAGACGCCAGGCTCGTCCAGTGAGGCACATACACGGCTTGTCATTTGTTCGACAAGAAGATCATCGAGCTGAGGCCATCGGCCATATCGGTCCAAGGACAAGTCCGTTCCTCCATCGTCGGGCCAGACTTCTTTCCGCACACCGTACAGGACAATCCCATTTTCCTTATCAGTGACATATACTGAGGTACCTACAGTATCAGACACGACAGGAATCGCTCCCCCCTCATTGCCTCCATGATCGAAACAGAGTGCAGAGCCACACTGGGAAGCAGGAAAAAATGAGCGTTGGCCATTAAGGACTGTATTTCATAACTGGCCAGATAACCTTGATCCCAAACGATACTTCGGCCCATTTCATGTTTAACCCAGGACACATCGACGCCATATTCACACAACTCCCTCTCACCCGGCATTGCGCAACGAAGCATCAACTGGCCGTCTCGGCTACTGGCAACAAACTCCTTCCAAAAACGTAAGACGAGATGCCCGCCACGACGAAAGAAATTCACGGAATTCTGGTTAGCAGAATTGATAAACAAGAACCGCGGCCTGGAAAGCGAGGGCTTTTGTTCTGGGTCGTGAATCGAGAACGCATTGGCACTTAGCCCCGTCCTTGAGGAAAACAACTTCCCGTCGATGATTGGATCTGACAAGAACAGGCTGAGCGCTTGAAGTGTCTCGGGCACATGAGAAAAGATTCCAAGGCACAAAGGATTCGCAAAAATGCTTCTATAGTGAGCCTTAAGCTCTTCATAGCTTTCGGCATCGCCATTCCCGCGTTGAGCAAACGGAAAAAGGACTGGCACAAACGACTCGCAGTGAAAGACGAACGGTCGTTTGAGAGAGGGGAATGGGGCGGTGTGATAAAATTCCAAATCCCCCTCGAGAGCGGTCGTCAGGACATGATCGGGAGGCCAGAAATACTCCTGATACCTCATTGCGATGGAACTTCCATTAAGTCGATCGTGACGATACGCTTCACATTTTACTTGCTCTATCACTGTCCTGCGCACAGAAGCATCATCCCGGAACTTGCGATACAGCTTCACGTTATCCCATGCCGAGAAGCAAATATTCTCCGGGGCATGATCGAACAGTGCTCGATAGAGCGGATGAAAACCATCCAATGGAATATAGTGGCTAAGGCTCCAAGGAATCGTGACGTTTAAGAGTGGACGGGTCATGCTATAACACGTCGCTGAATCAGTGGTTGAAATGGCGTATCAACCCACGTCTAAGAGCGGTTGCGGATATGCTTGAGTGTATGCAAACGGCAGATGTCGCCCGTCACGATGAAAAAAACGCCCGTTGGGGCCACCCGGTGGATGTGACAGCAAAACTAGCACCATGTTGACCACCGAGTAGGGACTTTCAGTTGAGCCCTGATTCATCTCGGTACGGGCTTCGCCAGGGACCAACACGTTGATCTGAATATCCTTGCCTGGATATCTCGTAACGCATTCGGCAGCAAGGGAAGCACCAAGCGTGTTTATGGCCGATTTACTGACATTATAAGGGCCAAAGCCTGGCGTCGATGCCCATCCGGCTTCGGATGATAGGAAGATAATACGAAATTCATCTTCATGGCCCAACAGAGGTAATGCGTTCTTACTCGTCAACCATGGTCCCGTTACGTTCGTTGTGAGGAGATCCGTCCAGGCAGCAACACTCTGTCCGATGAGTGGAAATGCCGTTTCTGAGGATTGGGGAAGGGCGCCACTGTTCACCAGCCCATACAGGCTGGGAGTAGTTTGCTGGATAGTTCGCACAGCACGAACAAGATCTACCTCAGACCTAATATCCACCGGGACGGGGATACAGTTGCTGACGTCGATGCCGAGAGAACTACCCTCGGCCAGAGTCTCGCGCAATTTCTCGATCCGCCTTCCTGAAATAAAGACTCGAGACCCCGCGGCAGCCAGCGCCAGCGCAATACACCGTCCATATCCGGTACCTGCACCAGTTATCCAAAAATTCCTTCCCTTAAGTCGGTCCCACCTGGCTTGCGGTAGACCGAAATGATGATCCCGCCAAGAAGGAGGGTTCAGATTCTGCAAGATGCCATGAGTAGAAACATCTTTCTGAAATAGCCTCATACTTCAACAGTGCTACCCGACCTGTCATGGCTTTGACCTAGCGCAAGGATTTCATTTTCAACAGCATCACGGGATACGTCACGAATGACACCTGGCATCTCAATGACGTCGATTTCGGCGAGGTCGATAGAGCCCAGGGCATGCGGCATACCATAGATCCAACCTTCATAGGAAATGACGTCGTAACCTTCCTCATGCATCGTACGAAGTAGAACGGGCGATTTCGCAAACCCTGATGCGTGAGACTGACCACTCGTTGCGGCAATAGAGATCTCCCCCGCTTCTCCTCTTAGTTTCCTGATCATCCCGTCAACTTCAGCAATAGTGTCACCAAGCAGCATGTCGGGAATGGACGCGACTAAACCGGAATCCCATTCCACGTAGGCCCCATGAGGTATTCCGTAGAACTTCCCGTCAAATTTAACGAGATTATAGTTGCCGATGGTCCACAGCAATTCCGGTTGAGCATTCTGAGTCACAACGGACAGGATAGAGAAATCTTTTCCTTCCACCGGCACTCCCGCCGGCATGTTGGTACCGAAGCCTCGTCCGGTCACAAGACGCCTGAGACGCTTCAGCGGCTCTTTGACATAAGCCACAGCTACCGCACGTGGGAGCATACGGGCGAGTTGTAAATCACTCAGATACGCTCCGTTTCCCCTGTTAAATCGTTCTTGACGGATGAGGCGACGAAGCTCCATTTCAAACGATGCAGGTAGTCGCTCCGCTATCTGGCGCCAAACACTGACCGTACGCTTACTTTCTTCCTGACTTTTTGATTTCCGTTCGGCCACTGATCTTCGACCAAACGGGTTCATTAAGACATCTTGATTCACGGCAATATACATCTTGTCGAATTGAAGGATGCGAGGCTTGCTGGGGATCTCAGCAGGTTCAGACATTTCGCCAACGCTATCGACTCGCATGTAGGATCCGGACGTTCGCTGCTTTTGTTGATCATCGTAATGACCTCGTGAATTCGCCCATCGAGCACTCTCCTCAATGGCCGCAAGGACCTCTGCCTCGGTCGGATAACGCAGAATACCCGAGATTGCGGAGGATTCAGGACTTGTTACGTCAACACTGCCTAGGGCGGCGGGAATGCCAAAGTACCAACCGTTGTAGAAAAGGATCGTGTGCGTGCTCATTTCACGGACCTTGCGCGGCGATTCGCCTGCAATCCCAAATAGCGGAGGCTCCGCCAACGGCTTACCAGCATCCGGCGATTGAGCATCCTGAGCAGCGTACATCGGAATGGGTCTTGTCGTGCGCGTGTGATTTTCCTCAGCAAGTGGCGAACGCTGGCTGGCAACTTCAAGCGCCCGTTCCTCTTCCGTAAGACTCAGGATATTCCCTGTATCGTTACCCCCGGCCACTTCGAATTCCCCTGCACTGATGGCACCCTCATTGGAGGAACCGGTTCGCGCCTTATCACGATTGAACTTAACGTCCTCGATTACGCGATTGGCCCAGGCCCCCACGTTGAAACCCGCATCGTGTAAGGCAAGAACGATACGTTCAAATCGCTCTTTGCGCACCTGCGCGTCGATGTACGGATCGGTGCTGTGCCATTGGTCTGCCGGAAGCGCTCTTGGATACTTCTCGTACATAGTTTCCTGAGATTCCTTCAATACGATGTTGTGGGAGGCTGGATCGATCCAGTAGACGCTGCCATTCACCAGTATCAGTGGGTTGATGTTTGCCAACCGACCGATATACTTGCGGTTCTTGAGAATGAGCGCAATCCCCTCCTCAACATCTTGGTCGGTCTCTCCTGGAACACCAAATGACCCCAGTTGACCTCGGTTAA